>NZ_BAAGTF010000059.1:0-16526 GCF_054782055.1 Aliiglaciecola aliphaticivorans | reverse complement strand
CTTTTTAGCTCAACGGATATTGCTACATAAACGTTTTAAAGTCACAGCAGCAATGCTCCTAGCAGCGCAAAATGCGCTACTCAAGGAAACAATATGTGTATAAAAAATGTGGGGAGCCTACAGGCTAAAGCACCCGGCTACAGGAAACCGATATGTATGTAACATGGTCTTTAGACCATGGGTTTGTTCGGAATTGTCGCGGGGCGGTAGCATGGTCTTCAGGCCATGAGGCATTTCCTCGGGGCTAAAGCACCCGGCTACAGGTTACTGATCACTTGCCAACTTTGTTGGCCGCTGGCCCAGTATTTACGTTCAAAGGGAGTTTGCGGTTCATCACTGTGATAAGGGCTCACCGAGGCAGGTTTTCCCGCTGTATTTAATGCAATTGCAAACTCTTGAATATAAATTTGCCAATTACTTCTGACTTCCAACGTTCCCCCCAAGGCAATGATTTCTTTAAAGGCAGCACACGCGTGCCATCTACGCTGCACTTGTGAGGATTTTGGATAAGGATTGGGGTACAACAAAAAGTGATGACTCAATTGCCATTGAGCAGAGCGAGCTAAACGCCAAAAATCATTCACGTCAGCCCGTATCACCAAATAATTGGGAGATTTTTCCTTATAATGTTCATGCTTATTGGTACGCAATTCAGACTTATCAATTCCTACCACTAACGCATCAGGAAACTGGGCTGCAATATGGGCGGTACTTTCCCCTACTCCACAGCAAGAATCAAAAATCAGCGGTTTTTGTAATTGAGAGTCTAACTGCAAACGCCATTTTTGTACCTGTTCAAAGGCATCTAAAGTATGCTGATTAAAGGGCTTTTGACTCGTATTCTCTAGGTGGCGACGCACCAGCTCAGGCACTTTCTCATGGGGCCCGAGCTGATTACTTGTGATACTTCGAGAATTACCCGTTTGCATAATCATATAGTTAGCTTTACAGAAGACTTAACTTCGTATTCCTACACCACGATTGATAAGTCGATATGCAATGGTAAATAACAGTAAGTTAAAACCGACCAATAGCCCTAACGACAGCACATAGTCAACATCTGAGACCCCAAGGAAACCATATCTAAACCCATTCACCATATATACGATAGGATTGGCTTTGCTGACCCATTGCCAAAATTCAGGTAACAAGGTCAACGAATAGAACACGCCCCCCAAATAGGTTAGCGGGGTAAGGACGAAAGTCGGTACCATACTAATATCATCAAACGTTTTCGCATACACAGCATTGATTAAGCCCGCTGTGGCGAACAAAGACGAGGTTAGAATGAGGGTGATGATGATAATGGCTAAGTTATGAATTTGGATATCAACAAAAAACATGGAGACTGTGGTAACGATAACACCAATTAAAATCGCTCTGGCGACACCGCCTCCCACAAAGCCCAATACAATGATCCAGCTCGGAACTGGCGCGACAAGCAACTCTTCAATGTTTCGTTGAAATTTGGCACTAAAAAAAGATGAACTTACATTGGCATATGAGTTAGTAATCACCGACATCATAATCAACCCCGGCACAATGAATTCCATGTAGGAAAACCCGCCCATTTCTCCTATGCGCGAACCAATCAGACTACCAAAAATGACAAAGTATAGTGACATGGTAATTGCTGGCGGCACTAAAGTTTGAATCCAGATCCGTAAAAAGCGAGTACATTCTTTGATCCAAATGGTTCGCAAGGCTGTGAAATTTCGATTTGCCATTATGCTGCCCCCGCCTGTTCTTTTCTGCCTTTCTCAACCATTCTGACGAATAACTCTTCCAAACGATTAGCTTTGTTGCGCATACTCAAAACCGTAACGCCTTGATCTGTTAATTGACGGAATACATCGTTCAATCCAACATCTTTATCCGCATCTACCTCTAAAGTGTGATCATCAATATTGCGAAAAGCAAAGCCTTGCAAGCTAGGAGGTGTAGACTGAACAGGTAAATCCAAGACAAAGGTTTCCATACTCAATTTCGACAACAAAGCCTTCATACTGGTATTTTCAACGATAATACCCTTATCAATAATGGCAATATTTCGACACAACATTTCTGCTTCTTCTAAATAATGGGTGGTTAAAATGATAGTAATGCCTTGCTCGTTGATTTCTTTAAGAAACGTCCACATTGAACGACGAATTTCGATGTCGACTCCGGCTGTGGGTTCATCAAGGATCAACATTTTGGGTTCGTGCATCAACGCTCTTGCAATCATTAAGCGTCGCTTCATCCCACCGGAAAGTTCCCTGGCTGGCTCATTACGCTTTTCCCATAAGTCCAATTGTTTTAGATATTTTTCCGCACGTTTTTTCGCAATATCTCGTGGCACGCCATAATAACCAGCTTGATTCACCACTATTTGGTTGAGGGTTTCAAATTGATTGAAGTTAAACTCTTGTGGTACCAAGCCAATGCAGGATTTCGCTTCGACTAACTCAGTATCTACCGAATGACCAAAGACTTTCACAGAGCCTGTTGACTTATTAACTAGCGAGCTGATGACACCTATAGTGGTCGATTTACCTGCGCCGTTTGGACCAAGTAAAGCAAAAAAATCTCCTTCGGAGACTTGTAAATTGATACCTTTTAAAGCCTGTGTACCACCTTTATAGGTTTTTGTCAGACCAGAAATGTCTAAGGCTTTCATAGCGCTTCCCAATTAACGTTTTATTTTAATTTTGTAAACCCAAACGCCTGCTTAACGCAAACTTTACCGGAGGTTCAATTGATCGAATTTGATATTACCTGAAGGTGAGAGTGTCAGGTCATTTTCCAATATGCTGCCATTTTGCCATATTTCAAGTATGAATAACCATTAAAAACACTTATTTATGCTGTTTAATCAACATCAACATTGAAAGGTTTACAGGCTGAAACAGCAGGTGTTACCTTATTCAATTAAAAAAGATATTGGCCATAATAGGAATAAAATGAGTTACGAAAAATACGCAATTGGTGAGCCGGGTCAACCTTGGGGTGATAGTGAAAAAGCCCAATGGTTAAACAATCAACAAGTGAGACGGGAATACCGGAGCGAAGTATTAACTAAACTGGATGAGCTAAAAGGTGCCTTTGAAATAGTCCAGTATGGTGCCCTGCCTTATGACCAAGGGCGTTATCCGCTATTTGCCGTTAAAACTCAATCATGGTCTAAGGATAAACCCAGCGTACTAATCACAGGCGGTGTTCATGGATATGAAACCAGCGGTGTACAAGGTGCAATTCGTTTTTTAAGCAGCCAAGCAAAAGCCTATGAGGCACACTTTAACTTTGTGGTTTTGCCGTGTTTGAGTCCCTGGGGTTATGAAACTATCAATCGCTGGGATCCAAAAGCAATAGATCCAAACCGCTCTTTTTATCCAAACTCACCGGCCCCAGAGGCTGCCCTTGCTATGGAGTATGTCAACGGATTGCAATTAGAATTGCTTGCCCACTTTGATTTACACGAAACCACTGACACCGATAACTCTGAATTTCGACCTGCACTCGGCGCAAGAGATGGAATTGAACAGAGTGTTTGGGATATTCCCGATGGATTTTATGGTGTAGGAGATAGCAACAATCCGGTACCCGATTTTCAGAAAGCCATCATCGACTCAGTAGAAAAAGTGACTCACATTGCCCCTGCAGACGACGATGGCAAACTCATAGGTACAAAGATGGAACAGCGTGGCGTTATTAATTATGACAAACGCAAACTCTTCCTCTGCGGTGGTTTTTCCGGCGCTAAATACGTCACCACCACAGAGGTATATCCAGACAGCCCGAAAGTTGACGATGAAAATTGTATACTTGCCCAAGTGGCCGCAATTACCGGCGGACTAGAATATTTGATAAATCAAAATTAACTTTATATTACGCTTCTATCTTTAGCGCCCGCACCACATAACGTAACTCAGGATTAGGGGCGGCGCTGTTAAAGGGGTAACACGTAATCAGGGTAAGCTCATCATCCACGCCTGATTCGATTAAATTGATTTGATCTTGATGGGCAATACGCACTTCCAACACCTGATAACGGCTGAGGTTATCCATAGTTTCGGTGCTAATCACATCACCAATTTTAACCTCTTGTAGCAACGAAAAGTGGGTGTCGCGATGACCGGTAATCACCGCGTTTCCCGCCTCTCCAGGAAACGGGGTACTGCTCATATGGCCGGGACCAAAGGCCATGACTCTGCCTGTCGCCCCCGCTAAAACATACAAGGTTTTATCGCCAATAGTTAACTTAGCAACCGGCCAGGTATCGGCCCACGCCCAAGGTGATATTTTTTCACCGCTGTGCAGCGACTCTATCCATGCGTCTTCAATTAAATATTGTGCCAGTAATGCTTTTGCATGAATATAACCACTTGACGCAAACAGATATGCACTTAAACCAAAACATAAAGTTGTCCATTTAAACCGCCAGATCATGTTTAACACTTTGCGTCTTAGTGGCGCTTTGTGAAAATGGCCGTACATAATCCAACCCCCATTAATAGTAAAGCTAACATCCATTGAAGCTGCGCTGGAGTAGCGGTTTGCGGTAAGCTTCCTATTGCCTGATTTTGTCCTTTTGGTAAGTGGGATTTAACCTGCGCATCTTTACTGGTACTTAATGCACTAGGTGTCACATCCACAGCCACTAAACTGGTCATTTCACTCACTAAATGATGTGCCATTGCCACTTGTTCTATCTGTTTATTCATTTCATCGTAATCTTGCCCTAACCTTTTGTCTCGCCCTAGCTGGGCAATTTTACGTCGTGCCCAAAGCACGTTTAGTCCGGTTTCACTGCCGCCCTTTTCTAATGATAAGGATTGCTGCCAATATTGATCTTTCAAAGTGCCAGTGACAGATAAATTATCAACCGCCTGATTGGCGCGGTAACTCAACATAATGGGTTCACCTTTATATAAATCGGGCAAGTTTCGAGGGTACACCTCAACATCTTCAGAAAAATTCACCTGCAAATCCCTTAGTATGGGATGGGTTAATTTAGTAAATAAGGTTTGCATCTGCTGCTGCACAGATTCGGTAGAACCAATGTAGGTAAAGGTGCCTTTTCCCATCCGCGCGGCCTCACTCATAAAAAAGCTATTGGGAGCTGAACCAATGCCGACGGTAAACAACCTAGATTGCTGTAAATTATGATGGATGTAGTTAAATAAACTCACTTCGTTGCCCACTGAGCCATCGGTGATAAAAATGACTTGGCGAATACGAGTTTCATTTTCGCTTAATTCTGAGCTTTGTTGGCCTAAAGCCAGTTGCAAAGCTGACAACATTTCAGTGCCACCATCGGCTTTTAAATTTTCAATATATTCTACAGCGCTAGATTTACTGTGAGCGTTAGCAACTCTGGGGCGCGACCACATTTTTTTAGCCGTTGAATCAAACTCCACCAAATTAAACCTGTCATGTGCTGGCAACTGCTCGATGGCATAAATAAGCGCTTGTTTTGCCTGTGGCATGGCCTCCCCTGACATAGATCCTGATGTATCAATCACAAAAATCACTTCCCTGGCAAGGCTTAAGGTATCGGTTTCCTCATCGGGCGGCATTAACATCACCATGCCATAAAAGCCGTCTTGGTGGCGCTGCACAAAATGCGCGGCTTTAGGATCTTGACCAGGCTGAGGCTGCCAACTGAGAACGAAGTCTTGATTCGCAATCATATCTTGCTGCAAAGAAATCTCGTAGACCCCAGCTTGTTTTTCTAATTGATGAATAGGGTGAAATTCACTGCGAATTTTATGCACTGAAAAGCCTGTATTCAGAGCAATGTGCATCGCTACCTTATGCATAGGTTCTGGCTCTTCTTGAACTCCAATTCTTGACCTGTCTTTATACTCAGGCTGGGTCATGCCCCAACCGCTATCAGCAATCTCTTGAGTCCCTGCATCTAGGTTCAATTTAGGTAGATATCGGGGAGTGACAGTGGTAGGAAATCGTAAACTGAATGTATCATTTTGGTAATCTACGGCTTGTTGATATTCAATAGTGACTTTAATTGATTCACCTGGGCCAATATTAGCCACTGAGTTCTTGAATAAGTTAGGTCGCTGCTGAACCAGTAAACTCGCTTTCTTACCATCTCGTTTAGCTTGTTGGTAAATTGCTTTGGCTTTTTGTTTCGGATGGATTTGACCAACAATTTTCCGCTCTCCAATCTGCATTTCTAGATGGTCAACGGCAGCATTTTCAGGCAATGGGAACACATATATACCATTTACCCACTCATCACTGGTATTAGTGAAGGTTTGAGTGACTTTAGCTCGAGCAATTAATCCGGTTATGTTCATATCTACCCGCGTATCTAACAAAGGAGAAACTAAATATCCTTGTTGACCTTGCTTTTGTAAAAAGAAACTCCCTTGCTCCACTTGTTGATAATCGTTGACATAAACAGGTGGTTGATTAGCCTGAACCGACTCATAAGATAGGTCTATTTTGAATTTTGATTGGCTAGTCGAACCCTCATCGTTACTTTCATCCTTGAAAAAGGGCGTTGCATATTGTAACGCACCTAAGGTAAAAAGTAGCGAAAGGACTATGACAAATCGCAGACGCTTAATCACTGTCTCTCTCCTATAAATTAGATGCAGTCATAGCGTGCTGCCCTTCAGCAACTCGAACTAACACTCTACGGTCAAAAAAGAAGTCTTCATTGTCAGATTCAGCAGAGACAGGTTGGGTCTCCCCAAAGGAAAGAGTAAGTACTTGCTTATCGCTTACCCCCTTAGATAAAAGATAGTCTTTTACGCTCACCACTCGTTGCTCAGACAAAGCTTGATTGTAGGAGTCGTCACCGCGGCTATCCGAAAAACCAGATAAACTCACCACTAACTGAGGATTATTTTTTAATCCTTTGGCGACTAAATCTAATTGCGGTTTAAAATGTGACTCGAGAACATGTGAAGCTGTTCGGAATTGAATATTTGATTCCATTTCCTGCATCACCCGCTCGATCTCTTTGTCCATTGCTACTAATTGCACTTGGCTTTCTCGCTCCGCTTGCTCATAACGTTTTTGCAATGCCACAAGCTCCGACGCTTGACGAGATAGTTTCGATTGAACATTGGCCAATTCGTTTTCACTTGCCTCCAATGCGTTATCGTTATTCACATCTTCAGCAATCAATACACCAAAAAGTCCTCCCACTATTGCTCCCACAGGTCCAGCAACCAGTCCACCAGCTAATGCACCAGAGCCAAAACCAATGGCTTCGTTGGTTTGCGCCTCTGTTGTTCTAGATTTAGACACACTTTCTGCAGCGAACCCATTTGCTGACAAGCTCAAAGCGATGGCGGTAAGTGGAAATAAAAGACGTTTTTTCATAATAGTTCTCCAAAAGAGTATGTTGGTTGAGATAGTGTTGTTTCGATGGAGTCTATTAAAACCTAACTTTCTGGCATGAAATGCGGGGAAAAATGGCAATGTAGTGAGCAAATGTGGCGAAAAAATGGAAATTGCCTTTATTTAGCCAAAAGGCCATGGGCAGAACAAATTTTTGCGATATAGTTAACCTCACTGAATAAGAAGAGTTAGTTAACCCGGTAGAGTAATGTCAAAACGTATTGCCATAGTTGAAGATGACCCAGCGATTAGAGAAAATTACGCATCAGCGTTGCAAAAACAGGGCTATGAAGTGTTTACCTACAGTAGTCGTATCGATGCTGAACAGGCCTTTATGCAAAGATTGCCTGACTTAGCCGTTGTTGATATTGGATTAAACGAAGAGATAGATGGGGGCTTTATGTTATGCCAACAACTACGTTCACTGTCCAAAACCTTACCGATCATCTTTTTTACCGCCAGAGATAATGATTACGACACTATTTGCGGCTTGCGCATGGGGGCTGATGACTATTTAACTAAAGATATCAGTATGCCACACCTACTCGCCCGCATTGCTGCCTTGTTCAGACGCACAGAATTGCTCAATCAACCTCAAGTTGCCACGGATTTGGTTGAAACCGGAGCCTTACTTATGGACAGCAACCGAATGACGGTCAGTTGGCATGGGCAGCCCATAGAGCTCACAGTGACGGAGTTTTGGATGCTGCATGCCATTGCTAAGTATGCAGGTCATGTGAAAAGTCGCCAACAACTTATGGATGAATCAAAGATGGTAGTCGATGATACAACCATTACCTCGCACATTAAGCGCATTCGTAAGAAATTTATGCAATTAGATGCTGAATTCAACCGCATTGAAACCGTTTACGGTATGGGTTATCGCTGGAAGTCCAGTTAATTTATGAATCGTATTCGCTTTGGCATTCGCTTAAAACTATTGTTGCTGTCTATATTTCTGTTTGCCATACCTTGGCTTGGATACCAGTATGTTTGGGAGCTGGAAAGCTACCTTCGTACTGGCCAAGAACAAACTATGGAAGGGACAGCTCGAGCTGTAGCCACTGCGCTACACGAAAGACCGTCGCTTTTTGATAGCCAATCCTCTTATTTACAAGACGTTAAGCCAGGTACAGACTTGTACGCCCATAAAATTGTTGATCCCATACAATTAGACGGTCAGTTGGATGACTGGGTTGATTACCGGCATTTATCCCTGCGTTATGGAGAAATGCAGTTAATTGAACAAAATGAATTTTATAACCCGGACAGTTTTCATTTCGAACATATGGTAGGGCAATATAGTAAGTATCTATATGCCATGTTCGAAGTGATAGATGATAATTTGGTTTACCGTCCTAAAAACAGCTTACGGGTAGACAGAAACGATTATTTATTAATTGCAGTCACCAACCCCCAAGGTGATTTTAGACGTTACATCGTTGCCCCCCAACAATCGGGGTGGGTGAACGCCTATTTATTGGATGAAAATCCAGACTCTTTGCGACCTTTGTCCTTGGAAACGGCCATTCAGGGCAACTGGTTAGAAACTGAAACGGGATACAACATAGAGCTGCGCTTTCCACTGGAAATCATGTCGAGCAAAATTGCCTTTGCCATTGCTGATGTGGATGACCCCAATACGCGCGAACGCAAATATATTATCGGTACCGCTAACCCCAATAAGTCTGACTCATTGGGTACGGTGTTAGTGCCTTCTCCAGAAATAGAGAAAATTTTGAAAGGGTTAAAATACTCTAATGCCCGAGTCTGGGTGGTAGATAAACACATGCGTGTGCTGGCCCGTTCTGGATCAATTCTAGATGCCACAGGGGTGCGCACAAGTCCCAAGTTAGACAAACGAGATACACTTTGGCATCGCATTGAACAAGATTGGTTGTTTCCAATGTATTATCAAATTCTCACCAAGCCACCAGCAGACTTTGTTGATGAATTAGAAAATGCCTACGCGCTGAAAGGTCAAGATTTAGCCAAAGCACTCACCGGAACCGCTAGTTCCCAATGGCGGTTGTCACCGGATAACAAAGCCGTAGTGCTATCTGCCGCCCATCCTATTTTTATTGATGAGCAGGTGATGGGTGCCGTTGTGGTTGAACAAACAACTCATGGTATTCGAACCTTAAGAAATCGCGCCCTAGAACAGTTATTTCACGTCATTATTGCGGTGGTGTTTTTAGGTACCGCGGCTTTGTTTTTATTTGCATCACGGATTTCATTTCGCATTAGTAAACTGCGTAACGAAACCGAATCAGCCATTGACGAAAATGGTAAAATTCTGAGCAATATTCCCCGTTCAAATACCCAAGATGAAATCGGTGATTTATCCCGAACATTTCACAGTGTGTTAGATAAATTACAGCAATATAATCATTATTTAGAAAACATGAGTTCCCGTTTGTCCCATGAACTACGCACCCCCGTCGCGATTGTGAAGTCATCATTAGAAAACTTATCCATGGAGCAAAAAAATGGCAATGATGAAAAAGAAAAGCAGCAATATATAGAGCGTGCGCAAACAGGTATACATCGTCTGAGTAAAATACTCAGCAACATGAGTGAAGCCACGCGCCTAGAACAAGCAATCCAATACAGCGAGCGAGAGAGTTTTGAACTGTCAGAGTTGCTAATTGGATGCACCGAAGGCTATCGGATTGCCTATCCACAAAATAAATTTTCGTTGAACACTCACGGGATTCAAAAAACCTTGAATGGTGCACCGGAACTCTTTGCTCAGATGCTTGATAAAGTGATCGCTAACGCTGTGGAATTCAGCCCAGATTCGAGCACTATCATTTTATCCTTAATGGAAAAAAGTGGACATATAGAACTTAGCATAGCCAATACAGGGCCTAAACTGCCTGACAATATGCATGCGCAGCTTTTGAATTCAATGGTGTCAGTGAGAGAGCATCAAGTTGAGCAAGAGGCGCATTTGGGATTAGGCCTTTATATCGCTAAGATTATCGCCGAATATCACAAAGCGAAAATCCACATCCAAAACCGCGAGGACGATAAAGGCGTAGAAGTGAAAATCCAATTGTAGGCGGTGGTTTTAGCCCCGAGAAATGCAACAAATCCATCCCCTGTAGTCGGTGGCTTTAGCCCCGAGCCCCCTCCGAGAAAAACCCGACAAATCCATGGCCTGAAGACCATGCTACCGCCCCGTGGGACGTGCAAATGTTTTCCCGGGATAAATCCCGGGCTACACAAAACGAGGGCGAAACCATCCTTGGTGAACTACCCAGCCTGACATCCATGTCAGTCGTTCAGTCGGCTAACGCTGCTTCGCAGCTAAAAATATCAAGGTCGACTCAATTCCGCACAAAACGAGGGCGAAACCATCCTTGGTGAACTACCCAGCCTGACATCCATGTCAGTCGTTCAGTCGGCTAACGCTGCTTCGCAGCTAAAAATATCAAGGTCGACTCAATTCCGCACAAAACGAGGGCGAAACCATCCTTGGTGAACCACCCAGCCTGACATCCATGTCAGTCGTTCAGTCGGCTAACGCTGCTTCGCAGCTAAAAATATCAAGGTCGACTCAATTCCGCACAAAACGAGGGCGAAACCATCCTTGGTGAACCACCCAGCCTGACATCCATGTCAGTCGTTCAGTCGGCTAACGCTGCTTCGCAGCTAAAAACAGCCTCCTTCACCCCTTAACATTTACTACTTGGGATAGGGTGTGGACGACTTCTACTAAGTCCCTTTGCATCTCCATCACTTTGTCGATACTTTTATAGGCGCTTGGGATTTCATCAATTACTCCCTCATCTTTTCGGCACTCGATACCTTGGGTTTGCGCGCTTAAATCGGCCACTGTAAAGGCCTTTTTCGCCTTTGTTCGTGACATTTTTCGCCCTGCTCCATGGGCACAACTACAAAAAGACTCGGCATTTCCCTTGCCTTTAACTATGTAAGACTTAGCCCCCATAGAACCAGGAATAATGCCTAATTCTGACTCTCTGGCCCGAATGGCTCCTTTACGCGTAACCCATACGTTGTGACCATCGTGTAGCTCTTTGTCCACAAAGTTATGGTGGCAGTTGATGGCTTCTTTAGTCACTGCAAAAGGTTTCAACCTTAACGTGAGCGAGCGCAGTACAGCCTTCATCATATGTTCACGATTCAACATGGCGTAATCTTGCGCCCACGCTACCGCTTCAACATAATCGTTAAACGACTGGGTTCCTTCCCGCAAGTAACCAAGTTCTTTGTCGGGCAAATTAATTTGATGGGTTTCCATTTCCTTGCGCGCCAAACGAATGAAATACTGACCAATCATATTACCGATGCCACGACTCCCCGAATGCAACATCACCCATACATCATCGTTTTCATCGATACAAATTTCGATAAAGTGGTTTCCCGACCCCAAGGTTCCAAGCTGGTTCGCAAATTTCCGGGCATTTCCATGTCGATTAATTTGCGGATGTTTCGCAAGAATTTTATCCAAATTCATCGCCAAAGCAGACCCACCTTGCACTTGATCATATTTATGCTGTCCGCCGGCACCTAAAGGCACTGTAGATTCAATATCATGCCTAATTTGTGCTAAGTTATCGGGCAAATCTGACGCTTTAAGAGACAAACGTACAGCATTCATACCGCAGCCAATATCCACACCCACCGCAGCGGGAATAACCGCTTCGGTTGTGGCGATCACAGACCCCACAGTTGCACCGTTACCTAAGTGGATATCAGGCATCCCGGCCACATGTTTAAAAATAAACGGTAAGCTCGCTACTCGGCGCATCTGCGCCAAGGCTTCATGCTCTACCTCATCAGTCCATATTTTGACCGGTTTTTGGTTTTCTTTCGCCGCCAACAGCGTTACTACTGGCATTTTCATTCTCCTTTTCACTGGTTCAGTCCTTGATAAAACTGCTTTGAAAACCAGTGTTAATCAACTAAATAAAGCAACGTCCTTGTCAGTTTCTCCTTGTTCGATTGACTTGCACCCTGCCAACTAAGACAGCTTAACCGTCTCCCGCAGTAACTGATCAACGCCACCATACACGTTCAAGCTAGAGACTTTCTCAGACACTTTCTCAAGTGACTCCAACTCTTTCAAACGCAACAATGTAGGATTGTTTTCCATCATTTTCGCGGTATTTTGCAAGCTTCTAGTCGCCGCAGTTTCTTCACGACGCTTGATCACGTTTGCTTCCGCCGCTTTTTGAGCCTCGACCACCTGATTAAGAATCGTTTTGATCTCACCAGGCAAGATGATGTCTTTCACCCCAACTCTCTCAAGGCGAACTCCAACTGATTGCAACTCAAGTTCAACCAACTCTTTGATCGTTTGATTCACATACAACTTGTCTTCCAACAGTGCATCCAAAGTTTTAGTGCCAACAGCTTCACGCAACGCCAATTGCATAGACTTGTAGATAAACTCGTCCAAATTATCCACTTGCTCCGCAGCGACAATTGGGTCATAGGTTTTTACAGTAGCCGTTAAATTCACACGCACAGTTACCCTGTCTTTGGTCAAAATATCCTGACCAGAAACTTCTTGATTGCGCGAACGCAAATCGTAGGTTTTCACCTCGATTGAATGACTCAACTGCCAGAAGCCATATACGCCAGCGGTTAAAGTGCGAACAAACTGGCCGTCCACATATAACAATCCAATGCGCTGGGGGTTTACTTCCACCATTGAAACCGGGGCTTTTCTTACCGAGTTTTTGGTTGCAAGCAACTTACTAGCCTCGTTTTTACCACGATATTTAATCTCATCCAGCACCGATCTTTGCACTTCAAGATCGCCAGTTAATGACACTTTGTCTAAGCGAAACTCACCCGCCGATTTCCACAAATGTAAAACCTCGCCTGGCGCTACTACACCGCAAAGTTGATCATCAACATATAACAGCCCCAACTCATCTTTGTTCACTCCCCAAACGTGCACTAGCTCTGCCACTTCTGGGTAGGTTTTAATTAAATAGAACGAGTCAGGATCTGAGTAGTACATGCTGTTTGCAATGAAAGTTTTCACTGTTAAGCTGTTACTAAAATCCCATAGACGGTGAATACCTGCCTTTAGAACCCGTTCAAATTGTTGATTTCGATACAGAAACGCAACTGAGTTTTCTGCTACCGTAAATACTTTCCTAAATTTTCCTTGTTCAGTCATTAGAACTTCTCCTTTTTATTATCGCCTCAACACCCTGTTTAAGAATGTGACATAAGGGGCAATCGGCTTGCGTGAATTGGCAGCAAGCAAGGTTGATTTGATAGGCTTAGCAATCCGAATGCTTAAGCACTGCTTCCGTGCAGTACCTACCAAATCAATGTTGTTTGTGCGAGTTCACCACAGTGGTTAATCGCTAGCCTTATGTCGGGCTATTACTATGTTTATGGGACTTGAACCCACTGGGCTTTCGCCGTACCGCTAGTAGTTAGATCATCAGTCAAACTATGTCGTTTGAGGTGCATGCGCACCGGCTTATTTTTGGTGTCTTCACTCGAGATATACACCCATGGCAGTGCCACGTGTATCAGGTTGCCGTTAGAAACAACTCCGCTTCGTTAAAAACAATTGATGTATTACAAGTGCCGTGCCAACAAAATAAAAAACTGAAATAAAAACCTAACCAACTGAAATAATTAGACTTTATGGAAATTGTTAATTTTCAACGTTGATTCTAGTTTTGAAAATAATATCTTTTAAGATATATTCATATCTATTCAGATAGGGTGAAATTTATGAATCGCAAAAATGTGATGTTTGCTATCTTAGGGTTGGTAAAAGACAACAAAGGACGCGGCGCTAAACGCTGGCAACTTTGGCGACCTACAATTAGCGCAGTGATGCAGGACGATTTCCAAGTCGATAGATTAGAGTTAATGTATGAACCCTCTGAGCTTAACTTAGCCCGCCGAATAAGCGCAGATGTAGCAGAGGTATCTCCCGCTACTGAAGTAGTGTTAGTTGAAACTGCTTGGAATGATCCTTGGGATTTTGCCGATGTGTACAATTGGTTATATCAACATGCTAGTCATTATGACTTTGACCCCGAAAAAGAAGATTATTATCTGAATATCACCACGGGTACCCACGTTAATCAAATATGCATGTTCATGTTAAGCGAAGCGCAAATCTACCCAGCCTCTAAATTGATTCAGGTTTCTCCTGATCCACAAGGCGATAATCCAGCCAAAGGCACAATCAGCATCGTCGATTTAGATCTTTCCAAATATGCGGCATTAGCAGCCCGATTTTCCGAACAATCGGCCACCGCACGCGAGTTTCTAAAAGCCGGTATTCAAACCCGCAATTCAGGATTCAATCAATTAATAGATGAAATAGAACAAGTGGCTATTAAAGCCACTGACCCCATGTTATTGGAAGGCCCAACTGGTGCGGGTAAAACCCAATTAGCAAGGCGAATATACGAATTAAAATCGTCCCGTGGTGGTGTTTCAGGGAGTTTGGTAGCGGTGAATTGCGCCACCTTAGTAGGCGACGGTGCGATGTCTGCTTTGTTTGGACATATTAAAGGGGCCTATACTGGTGCGCAGAGTGCCCGCGAAGGCTACTTGAAAAATGCCGACCAAGGCATACTATTTTTAGATGAAATTGGCGAACTAGGTATTGATGAGCAAGCTATGCTATTGCATGCCATTGAAGAGAAGCAATTTTATCCCGTAGGCAGTGATAAAGCCGTCTACAGCGATTTTCAGTTGATCGCTGGCACCAATTTAGACTTACGCAAAGCAGTAGCACAAGGTCATTTTCGGGAAGATCTGTTAGCCAGAGTTGATATATGGAATTGGCGCTTACCTGCACTAAAAGAGCGAATAGAAGATTTTGAAGCAAACCTCGACTTTGAACTACGCCAATATGCGCGGCTCAATAATGTGCACATTCGCTTTGGCAGTGAAGCCAAAAAGCGGTATTTACACTATGCCCGCAGTGAAAAAGCGATTTGGAGTGCTAACTTTCGCGACCTCAATGCCAGCGTAAAACGCATGGCAACCCTTAGTCAAGAAGGCCGCATTGGTTCGCGCACTGTAGAGGCAGAAATAGCTCGCTTAAACCAACGCTGGCATGCTAAAAGTGACACAAACAATATCGAACTAAGCCGTTACATTGACGAAGAACAGCTATCGATCATGGATGTATTCGATCAAATGCAATTGAAAAATGTCATTCAAGTATGTTTATCTTCAACAAATTTAGCCGATGCCGGTCGCAAACTATTTAACATCAGCAGAAAGAATAAAAGTAGCAGCAATGATTCCCATAGGTTACGAGTGTATTTACAGAAATTTGGGTTAAGCTTTGCCCAGCTAAACTCTGAGTTGTAAACGAATTTGTAATAAAACCTTAGTTCAACAGGTCTAATTTAAAAGACGCCAAAACCAAAAGGTAATTGAAAAGCAATGCCAACTGAAATTACATCAAAATCTAACAATAAATTGGTCAATATAGTATTGTTTATTATAGTTGCCACCTTTATTTACTTAGCTTACCAGTGGTATCAAAGTCATTTAGGTCAGCAAGCTAAGGATAAGATCCAAATCCAGATGCTCGATTTTGATGTCGCGCTAGCTAAAGCTCAAGCCCACGATAAATTAATATTGGCCGACATGTCAGCTATTTGGTGTCCCACCTGTCGTAAGTTAGACAGCACAATATTTACCAATGATAGAGTCAAAGATGTAATTGATGAGAACTTCGTTTTTGCTCGGGTAGACTACGACACAGAACAAGGGCAAGCATTCGCTGAGCGTTATCGGGTTACTGGTTACCCAGTATTGCTAATTATTAATCAAGAGGGCGAAAAGCTTACCCGGTTGCCACTGACATTTGATTCTATGGAGTTTATTGGTAATTTAAACAAAGTATTGAGTGTTCAATAAAGTTAACGCACCTACGGGATAAATCCCGTCCTACAAACCCATACCTGTAGGTGGGTGCTACCGCCCCGCACAAACCCGCTAAATCCATGGCCTAAAGACCATGCTACCGCCCCGCACAAACTCGCTAAACCCATGGCCTAAAGACCATGCTACAACCTGTAGGCTCCCCACATTTTTTATACACATATTGTTTCCTTGAGTAGCGCATTTTGCGCTGCTAGGAGCATTGCTGCTGTGACTTTAAAACGTTTATGTAGCAATATCCGTTGAGCTAAAAAGCA
>NZ_BAAGTF010000058.1:0-12401 GCF_054782055.1 Aliiglaciecola aliphaticivorans | reverse complement strand
AACGGCATCACGCCATTCGATTACCTGATGTACTTACTAGAACAGGTCAGCCAGCCACATTACGATATCGAGCAATTGCTACCATGGGAATTTGCTAAACGCTAGGTGGGATTGGCGAACGCTTACCGTTTATTCACCATATAAAGTTTTGAAGTGTTACGAAGCCAACGACGATTTTGATTTAAATTTCCTCAAAAAAACAAAAATTGTTTTGGCTCCATTAAAAATTAGGGTTTTATTTCTGTCTAGCTTTCACTGCTAATGTATAAGAACTCGCAGTGATTAATGGGATGTCATGAAAACATTACAGATTGTTAAATACAACTGTGCACAACGTAAATAAAAGACGCTGGTCGTATTAATTCACACAACAATCGGATGCGGGATTATTTCTCGGTCAAAAAGCTACGAATAGATTCTTTATAATTTCGGCTGACTTTGATGCGTTCAGCACCACCTTGTAATTGCAGAAAAAACTCACCTTTGGTGTGTGGAATCACTTTTTCAATGAAATTGAGATTCACAATAGTGGAGCGGTGAACTCGTTTAAACACCGAATCATCAAGCTCCTCTAACAATTCTTTGAGGGTGATACGCTTAATATGGGTTTCTCCTTCGGCATGCAAGCAGACGTAATCTCCTGCGGCATCTATCCACTCAATATCGGTTTGTTTGAGTAAGGTGATTTCATCTCGCTCCTTGATCACAATTTTACGATCTAAATTGCTGTTAACATGACTAAGTGGCAATTCTTCATCTTGCTGTAAGGAGTGTTCCTTGCGGCTAATGGTATCAATAGCACCAATGATGGGTGGTTTATAATCGGTTGGCTCATTCGTTGCCATTCGCTCTTGAGCCCGTTCAATGGCCCTTTGGATCCTTTCCGAGTCTATGGGTTTAAGAATGTAATCGACAGCGTGCACATCAAACGCATCTAACGCGTATTGTTCATATGCAGTAGTAAAAACAATTAAGGGCACAAGCTCACTTTGCAGGTTTTTCACTACATCAAAACCATTTAAACCAGGCATTTGGATATCCAAAAAAACCAGATCAGGGTTTAAATCCATA
Source organism: Aliiglaciecola aliphaticivorans (assembly GCF_054782055.1). NCBI lineage: Bacteria > Pseudomonadati > Pseudomonadota > Gammaproteobacteria > Alteromonadales > Alteromonadaceae > Aliiglaciecola > Aliiglaciecola aliphaticivorans. Next base: position 11,330 of record NZ_BAAGTF010000058.1, on the reverse strand, counting down.
ATTAGCTCTATGGCCTGACGGCCATTTTTACCTTCACCTATAATTTCTACTTGTGGTATTTGTTGTAGTTTTGCTCTAAGCACATTCAAAGCTAAGGGTTCATCATCAACGATAATCGCGCTAATTTTGTTCATACAATTTGTTCCTTGCTGTACGTACTCTCTACTTTATCCGCTAGATTGTATTCACAAGGAATATTGATAATGGTTTTCATGCCACCAGAGGTGAGCAACTTAATCTCCATTGAGTAATCATCTGAATAAAGTGCTTTTAGACGTTCGTCTGTATTGCGCAATCCGACTCCTCGCCCTTGAGCGCTTTGTAACTTACTTTTCGGGATTTTAGTCCCCGAACCTGTATCACTCAAACCCAAAATAAGCCGGTTATTCTCGACAAAGGCTCTAAACTCAATTGTGCCACCGGCTTCACTTTGGGCAATTGCATGTTTCATTGAGTTTTCAATAATGGGCTGCAACAAAAGACTGGGCAACAAAGCTCCTTTTGCTTGCGGTGTAATTTGAAAATCTAAATTTAAACGATCTTCAAAGCGGGTTTTTTCAATTTCTAAGTATAGATTCAACGCATTAACTTCAGTTTCCAGAGGAATTTTAGTATCTGGATTATTGTCCAACGAGTAACGTAAAAACTTACTCAGTTGTATGGTCATTTTTTGTGCCTTAACTGTTTCATTACTCTCAACTAACGAGTTGATGGCATTTAAGGTGTTACATAAAAAGTGCGGATTGAGTTGATATCGAAGCATCTTTAACTGCGCATCTCTGGCCACATTCTGGGCTTTCATACGCTTTAGTTGTTCTTCTTTAGCCTCAGACTCGGCTTGTAACAATATTTTATGCTCGGTTTGTAATAATTCATAATAACGTATTCCGTGAAACAAACCGGCCCAACAAAGAAAAATAAAGATACTAGCAAAGTGCCAGCCGCCGAACTGGCTCCACTCTGTGCCCTCACCCGTAAGAGAAATAAACGCGTAAACACGAGCGAGTGTCCAAATAAAGGACACTATCATGATAGTGAAGAAACCGATTAATGCTCGAAAACGTGTGCTTTTGTCCCAAATGTGCATGAAAACCCAATACAGCACCAACGACAAAACCAACCCTAGTAAGGCTTGCAGTAAAATATGTAAGATGTGAGGCCAGGAGAATGGACCGTACCAAAGGGTCAGTACAGCAAAGCTCATAATACTGACAAATAACCAAAACCCAACTTGCCATAACCAGAAATTTCGCGTGGGCTGATTGGCTATAAAACGTTGGGTAAAGTCAGATTGTTTTTGAAACATAATAAGCCCTGCTACGCAAAGACGGAATTTTACACCTTGACTAATTTATCTGCCACTTTTGCAGTCCGCCCTACCGCAATAGCGAACCACTTTACCGTAAATTCACCTTTAAAAGTAAAAAATAAGTTAACGTAAATTAACAATTTAATTATTATCCGTTGTTTAGTACTACTTAACCCAGCCTTCAAACCAGAGCCTACTTTATGTCACAACACTCAGAATTCTCACTTTTCCATGTTGCTTTTATTTCCGTCATTGCTGCTTTAGGTGGGTTTTTAATGGGCTTTGATGCGTCGGTCATTTCTGGGGTAGTGAAGTTTATCGAACCTGAATTTGGCTTAACTAAATTACAGTTAGGTTGGGCCGTTGCCTCGCTTACTTTGACCGCTACTTTCGCGATGATGGTTGCTGGCCCACTAGGAGATAAGTTTGGTCGAAAAGCCCTATTAAAAGCCGCCGCTTTGCTATTTTTAATTTCCGCGGTAATGTCGGCCATTGCCCCCAATTTTTTAGTATTAGTGCTCGCTAGAATGATAGGTGGCTTTGGCGTAGGGGCGGCATTGATCATCGCTCCTATGTATATTGCTGAAATTGCCCCTGCGAAATATCGAGGGCGTCTGGTATCCCTGAATCAACTGAATATTGTAGTCGGGATCTCCGCAGCGTTTTTTACTAACTACTTAATTTTGCAACTCGGCGCATCTACCACACCGGAACAAGACAACTGGAATATTCAGCAGTGGAATTGGCGCTGGATGCTAGGCTTAGAGGCTATCCCTGCAGTGCTATACTTTTTTTGTTTGAATTTTGTTCCTGAAAGCCCAAGGTGGTTAATCTTCCAACAAAGAACGTCTGAAGCCAAACAGGTTTTGGCTAAAACCGTACCTGCAGCAGAATTAAAAGAAACCCTAGACAACCTAGAAGCAGGTATACAACACAGTAGCTCGCAACAACAAGGTTCATTTTTAGCACTACTTAAACCGAATATGCGATTGGTAATGATAGTCGGTATCTCCATCGCTATTTTACAGCAAATAACGGGAATTAATGCGGTATTTTTCTACGCCCCTATGATCTTCGAGCAAAGTGGGTTTGGTACTGACGCTTCCTTTATGCAAGCAGTATTAGTTGGATTAACCAATCTATTATTTACGGTTTTAGCTATTTTACTGATAGATAAAATTGGACGCAAAGCCTTGTTGCTATTCGGCGTTTCAGGTATCGCCATTTGTATGGCAATGATGGCTTTTCAATTTGGACAGGCTAGTTATCAATTGGATGCGAATTCATTATCCGAGGTTCCGCTAGAAATTAGTCTGCAAAGCCAACAAGTGCTGACCGAAACCACCTATGAGGACGATTTGCAGTTTAAGCAGGCTTTAGTCACTCATTTAGGCAAAGAACAAGCACTAATCTATGAATCTGAACTCATAGCAGCATCAATTCAAGTAAACCAGAAATGGGTACTCATCAGTTTACTCGGGTTTGTAGCTTGCTTTGCTATTTCTCTTGGGCCCGTCATGTGGGTGTTATTTTCAGAGCTCTTCCCCAACCGAATTCGTGGTATCGCTATTTCCTTTGTGGGGTTAATTAATTCTGCCGTAAGCTTCTTAGTGCAGCTAGTATTTCCGTGGGAATTAGCTACCTTAGGGGCAACCTTCACTTTTGCTTTCTACGCTGTATTTGCACTGCTTGGCTTAGCCATTATTATGATTTACTTACCGGAAACCAAAGGCAAATCGCTAGAAGAGTTGGAAAAGATTTTAGTTCGCTAGCATCCGAGTGCATTAGCAAAAATGCCTTATTTCAAACAGTAAGCGAATTATAGAGACAAAAATTTAGTTTCAAGAAAAGTAATTTTCATGTAGTTTAATCAGTGAAAAAATGCACTGATTAAACGACAAGGAGTTAGGTTGAAACAGCTAATTATAATTTTTCTGACATTTATCACTTACGGCTGCGTAAATACAGCGCCAACGGCAAGTGAAGAGGCCTATTTGCAAGCACATGATCTATGGAAAGCACAAAACGAACGACTATATCCAGAGTTTTCTGAACACTTAAATAGTTACACATCACAAATAGAAGAACTCTATTCCAATGCCCAGAAGTGCGCTAAGAATAATGTAGAGCTTGTTTTTACCATTGATGAACATGGTAATGCGCTGCAAGCATGGAGCACCAAAGATCCCAAAACCACCCAATGTCTTTTGGACTTTGCTAAACAAATTGAATTTTATGCGCCTCCTGAAGCACCACTCTATCTTGCGGTAAAAATGGAGATTGATTCCTATCAAAACCCATTTCCCCATGTTTTTGGTCAGTATAACTAACCGATTAAATGATAGTGGCTGGTCGCACCTTTCATATTTTAATGGAAAAATCGATGAAAAAATTGATTCTCATTTTTGTAATTAGCGCTTTTCTGAATGGATGCGCTACTTATGAAATCAATTCAACCCATTTAGACAATAGCCAACCACTTGCCCAAAATCATGGTGTTGTTGCGCTTCAAGTCATCAACAACACAGCTCGGTTAGCTCCATTACACCCAGGATGGACCGAAGTTATCGCAATCAGAATGGACAATCACGAGCAAATTAAACAGGCCGCAATAGAAGAGGCAAAAGCCAAAGCCGCAGCCAAAAACAAAGCATTCAATGCCGATGAAGTGGAGTGGGATCCTGAAGCTTATACCTTTTCACCCAACTCCCAGGGTGTGGTTGATAGCCAATTATTCGCAGGCAGCATGCCAGAAGGGGAATACTTAATCGCGTCGCTTTACAGTTTCTATTCAGACGGCAATATGAGCTCTTGGTTAACTATGCCAGTATATGCCTCTGCGGGTACCTTTAACGTAAAGGCCGGAGAGTTCACAAATCTAGGCAGTTTGGTTTTTCAACCTTTACTGAATATCAAAGAAACGTCTTTTTGGAGCAATCGTTCTTCGAGCAAAGCCTACGTTACTCGTATTAGTGAAGCAGAAAATCTTCAAGACTTTATTATTGAACATTTTCCCAATTTGGCTAGCAGTGTTAATTTCAATCAACCCTTAGGTTGGGAAGATGATAAATTCGTGGAATTGCGTAATAAATTAAGCGCCCTTTCGCGCAATAACGCCTATGGTAGCCAAGCTCTTATTTTGCAAGAGCATAACAAACGAGCCGTGGCCGCTAAGTTTGGCCAATTGCACGTTGTTAATAACGATGATAGTTGGACGCAAATTGATTTACCCACCAATGGGCAACTTACCAGTGTTTTAGAGTTAGACGGCAAAATATTAGTTGGCTCAGAGCGCGGTCAAGTCTTTATCAGTGATAGCTTACAGGGAGATTGGACTGCAACACAGCCCGTTTCTGCAGCGGAGTCAATTATTTGGTTTGGTAAGGCGGAAGAGACTTTATTCGCGGCCACGGCTTCAGCAAAAAGTCATTTTTTCTACACTATCAATAAAGACGATTTATCTTGGCAGCGCATAGGTAACTTTGAGCGTAAGAACCCGAATGATTTTTGGGTTCAAAATGGGGGGCTGTTTCCTATTTTGACCGCTAACGGCCAATTGAGAGTACTTAACGATAATAAACTCTACGACTTTACCATCGAATCAAAACAGTGGACTAGCGTGAAGTCTTCACCCATGGTGCAGGTATCGCAGCTAGCAAATGGTGTATTGGTTGGCTTAGAGGTGAGTCAATGGGATGGTGTAGGCGATCAAGCGGTTAGCTTTGACTACGGACAAAACTGGACATCACTCAGCCGCAGTTTAAAAACATTTGGCGACAATACCACTGATCGCTCGTTGCCCATTGTGTTAGGTGATAAGACCCTCATCACCCTTGGCCGAGTCGATAAAACCGTGAAACAACTACAAATTATCAGTACAACAACCAATGGTGAAGATGTTTCAAGAAAAGACTGGATCATGCGCGGCACAGCTAAACCCGATTGTGAAATGGCATTGCCCAAATTAACCAATGGGCAGCGTATTTACTTCTTGTGTGATCAAGGACAAATTGTAAGTACCGACGATTTTGGCCAAACATGGAAGACTAACGTAGAAATGGATATAGCAGCGATGCAAGCTGAATATGAAAGTTTGCTGGATGCATTAAAACAACAAGATGAAAAAGAACCACAAGAACCAGAGCAATAATTTACAAGTATAAATGGTTATCTAGATCAAGGCTTACCTTAACAACATAACTCACACCACTGTATATAATTTGACTATATACAGTGGTGAATCTAGCTTTACGCAAACAGTTGTCCTTGTGTAACCGTTAATTCGATTTTACGAATTTGCCCACTGCGGTCGAAAAGCATCTGACTTTGTTGTTTAGATAGGGCGTTTTGTTGCAAGGTTTCAACTTTTCCACTCACATAATGAATGCTTATCTCACCTTGCCCTTGCTGCTTTAATAAATAAACCACTGGCACCTGACACCAAGTAAAGGCTAAGCTATTTTCAGGAAGAGACAATTTTTGCCACTGCCCGTCTACATCCAGGAAGGTAAATTCCGTCGTAGTTGTCGAAAATTCTTGGCTACGAAGCAGAGCAGGATTAAAACTCACCTTAGCGTCGAATACCTGCAAACCGAACTCAGCAAAACGCGTGAGGACTTCTTCTTTTACCTGGCCAGTCATGCCGGGTTGCTGAGCACCGGCATGCTTTGGCGTATGTGAATAGGGGTCAGTAGGAAAAGCACCATACTCTTCAGGGGTTTTATTGAAACCAATCCCTTTTCTAACCTGATAGTACAATTCACCTAAGCGCTGAATTATCCGGTCACTCTGTTTGTCTTGTATTGCCTGGAAAAACTGCTCTTGCACGGCAAGCAATAACTTCGACACCATATGCCAATAAATACTCCCTAGTCCCTCAAAACCAAACATGCCGCCAGATCTGCCGGTAAAGGCGCTATGATTAAACACTTCTTCATAAACCCGTAAAATGAGCGCCTTCTCAGCCCTAAGTTGCTCGCCATATTCGGCAACTAAAGTATCAATTAAATGGGCAACGTCATTAGCATTCTTAAGATCGGCACTAAATCGCTGTAATCCTCTACTATCTTGCAGTATCAAACGTTCATCACTATTGGCTAGCATTTGCTGGCAAACAATGGATTGGTCCAATGCACCTTTAGGGAGGGTATTTTTATTTAGGAATCGTTGTTGTTGCCTATCAGGGTATAACATGAAGGTGTTTTGATCCGGACGATATACATCAGATGCAAATAACGCCTCTAATACATTTATCGCTTCTTCTCCTTTTATCGCGCCGCTACTAAGGGCTGCAACCTGCCCCTCTAGCATTGAATAGAGGTGATCAACCTCACAGCTTTGTGGTGTTAATTTTAACATATTATAGGCATGATATAACCCACTTTCAGTGCGGTTAGATTGAATACTATAGTCAACCGCCACCAAAGCATCGTCAATGAGCTCATTGATACGCCCTATCACTTGTGTGGTTTTTCCCGTGTAACCTTCAGCTTGATAAACTCGCTTGCGATAAGCTTCACCTGCTAAACCTAGGCGCTGCATCATATGGAAACGTGCTTTGTTTGATACCGCCCCCTTAGATATTTGCTGCGCCACTTCACGTAACGCTTCGCAAGTGTCTAGTAACCATTGGTTCACCTCCAATGACAGTTCAAAATCTTGCTGTTGCTCGGCAATCAACGACTTAAAGAAATGCAAATAACGACGAATATAGTAAAGGGTGACCATAGATAGCCCCTGGCCGACTAAAGCATTGTTCGCATCATTCCATTCTGGTCGCTGGGTATTAAGCCAAATTCCACCATCAATCACTAAATTGCTGAGCTTAGATAACAACGGAACCAATAGCTTTTCTAATAGGTTTACTTGGTATACTTCTCCTTCTTTAGTTAACACTAACTTACCGTCAGCGCCCATATGATTAACTCGTTGCGCTATTTTCTCAGCTAACTCCTCATCGTAAGAAACCGTATCTTTTGCATTGGCGAGTAAAGCCTCAAAGTGTTTGATCCGATAAGGTACATTTGCATAACTGAATAGATCGGCACGTAAAAGCTGATTCAGTTTCTGTGGATGAAATTGTTTGGAAAGTTCTAACATTTTCAGCAAATAGATTATTTGATGATCTCCCCAATAACCAATGTAACTCCAGGGATCATCCGGTTCTTCGACTTCCCAATCAATGCCCTGCTTGGTAATGCGATAAGGGTTATAGCCATCCATTGTTGATGCATTTAAAAACTTGGCGATCACGCTTTCAATAAATTGTGGGTAACTAAAAGTGAGGGCTTCCCAGTTTTGGAAAATGTCACGCCAATTACCTTGATAGGAAAGCAGTGGGTTACCTTGATTGTCTTTCAGGTTAATGGCAAATTGGTTCCAGGGGCGACTAGGATCACCGTGCCTGCGACCGAAAGTAATAGGTAAATATTCAAACGCTAACCTTTGTAACTGCTTATCTCCCTGCTGACTCACATCAGCTAATAAATCTTGCACAGAGAATTTGTCATCTAAGGCAGTTAGGAAGTTTTGATTGGTTTGATAAACAGTTTGATTGAAGGTTTTGACAGTTTTAACAAAGTCATCTTTAGAAATTAAGTACTGCTCATTGAAAATACCGCCACGCAATACATTAAACAGTGTATTTGCGTAATGATGCAAAGCCACTTCTTCTTCATTGGTCTGCTGTAAACCATCACTACTTGCCATTATTCTTAAAAGGGCATCACTGCCTGCAGCAATTGAAGCTATTAACTTACCTTCGACTAAATTGGGGCTGTCTAATTCTTCCAATAGTGCCGTAATTTGCTTTTGATCTTGTTCCACATTTGCCACTAACATCCAGCTTTTGTGTTCACTCGGTCCCAAGTCAAATTGACTATTAACTAAATAAGCACCACGGATTCCTCGGCAGTAAGACTCAGTTTCCACCTGTTTCCGATTATTGAAAGATCTTATTTGCTGTTCTGAAAGCAAAATGTTTTGTATCTCTAAACCTACGCAAAATACCACATTGGCGCGCAGCGATTCGCTAGGCTCCGCTCTGTCAGTAATCCCTGAGTATAATGTAAAAATGCCAGTACCTGTCTGTTCGTCCAGCTCATTGAACTTATAGGCATCCACTAAGTTGCTCGACTGAGATTGCGTATAGCGCGGCGTGCCAGCAGGTAAAATATTCAGAAACCCATCGAGTATTTCAATATTCGCCATCTGTAGTGCGCAGTTTTCTATTTCTGCGGTACGACAGAATCCATACTCTTCGCTGGTTGCCCAGGTATATCGAAATACCATTTGTAAGCTATGGTTGATCTCTTCAAAACAGAGTTTATTACCTAGGGTATTTTTATATAAATTACGGGTGAGTAAATACGAATGTTCACGTAAATAATTGAACGGTTCCCACTCGTACTCCTTACCATCCATAGCGACTTTCAGTAGTGTTTTACACCCCGTGTGATGGCTACTTTCATGAATTTTGTCAACGGTGACATATGGAAATAATGCCGTTTCGGGAGACACCCGCCCAGCCGTTAGCCCACCGGTTGATGAAACGAAAAGCCAATGGTCGCTATCAGAAATCAAGCTAATAAAAAAAGCCGGCATCTGATCAACATTTTCAATTTTGTAGAATCGTTCATTACCCAAATCAACGAATGAACCTTCAATCTTTTGCTTTGTCGTGTTTTTCATAATCTTTAACTGCTTTGTTAAGTAAATTGCGAACCGGTGTTACCACCCATGTTTATTTTGTTGAATTGTTTGCTTAGTGTTTAAGTTGATAAATTCGAACGTAATCAACTTCCATTTTGACGGGAAAAATACTGTCGTCTATTGGCCCACCAGCTCTGCCCCAGCCACCACCTATGGCAAGGTTTAAAATGATGTGATAGGGATGATCGAAAGGCCATGCTTGCCAGCCTTCCCCTTGATTTGCATAGTAAAAATAAGGAGTGCCGTTGTATGCAATGAGGATATGCTCAGGCCCCCATTCCATTGAGTAAACTTGAAATTGCTCATTCACTTCTGAGCCTACATCGACACTCGCTTTTCGCTGTTCCCAATTTACCCAATAGTAAGCTTTATTATGAACTGTTCCATGGATGTTGTGAGGGTCGTAACCAACGTATTCCATTATGTCTATTTCACCGGAATTCGGCCAAGCGTCACATTCATGATTACCTTGCCATTCACTATCAGAACGGCATGTGGTTGCATATTTGAAGGCATCGCTAGGGAGCATCCAAATGGCAGGCCAAGTACCTTGACCAGCTGGAATGCGGGCACGAATTTCAGCCTTGCCATATAAAAAGTCCCCTTTTCCTTTGGAATGGATTCGCCCAGATGTATATTCTGCATTTGCAAACTTTTCTTGATGGGCTTCAATGATCAAAACCCCGTCTTCAACTCGCACATTTTCTGGTCGTTTAGTGTAAGTCTGATCTTCATCATTCACTTTTCTAGCGGGCCAAATGTCATAGTTCCACTTTTGTTCATCTGGTGCGCCCGAGTAATCAAACTCATCACTCCAAGTTAATTGCCAGTTCTGCTTATCTCCTTGTTTACTGCGGACTATAATGGCGTGTAAAACTGGCTCATTGTTAACCCCTGTCAGCTGAATATTTAATTCACCGTCTTGTACCTCTATATTGGTAAGAGTGCGCACCAGTGCCGACAATTTTTTACCATCTCTGGCCACTGTTATGTCCAAGTTTTCAATTTGCTTTTGCCCTTCGATTATAACGTTGAAGAGTCTGTCGGCTGCGCGCAAATCTGAAGGCTCAGCGAATTTTAAGGTGATATCGTAGATCCCTTGCTTCAGTGCTATGGGTAGGTTCATATTTCCCTGGCGATAAGTTTCGAATAACCTAGGATCTTGAGTTCCTTTTATTCCTTTCGACTGCCCTTTGTTATTTCCAATTTGAAACTCATCTGCCTGATAACGAATACCGTCTTGCCCAAAATACTCTGCACCGCCAACATTGATGGCAAGAACAACTGAAGCTGAAAAAGCCGTGGGAACGGCTTTAGGCTGCAAAGGTTTGATTTTATATTGGGATGTTTGAGGGTTTTCACAGCCAGTGCTTATCCATAAAAAAGACACTGACACACACAAAATGACAAACCTAAATAAGTATTCACTTTTCATACACAAACCTTGTGGAAATTAAGTAATTTCATTAACAATTTGTTGCTAACTTTATGCGAACTCTCACTGCATGCAACGCAAACAGGATAAAGCGGACTAGCGAGGCGGCAAGTTGGAATGCTCTTAACAAAAAACCTAAAAAGCTTTAAAAATGGGCTCTGCAGGAAAGTTACCTTATCAATAACGGGTGTTATATGTTGATCAAACCAATAGGTCAGTCCGTCCCACCTCTTACTAGTCCCGCCTTATCGATTTTAGCCCGCACATAATTAACCTTTGTGTTACATATTAAATCAAGCAATTAACAACTGGTGCCATATCTGATGATTCACTGCGACCCAATAACGCAGAAGCATTGGATAAATCAGCAGTCAAAATCACTTAGGTTTTGTTTTCGGAGAACACAATGAGAATCAACAGCGTTAAGCACACAACGCGCAACTTGTCTCTATCAGTAGGTGCCGCTATAGCGATATCTCTGACAGGTTGTGGCGGTTCCAATTCAGATACAGATTTAAAAGCAATAGATACATCTGCACCTGTCGAAGATTGGGTAATGATTTGGAACGATGAATTTGATGGAGATAGCATTGATTCAAGTAAATGGAGTCATGAAGTCAATTGCAGCGGAGGAGGTAATAACGAACAACAATGTTATACCGACTCAACAGACAATTCATTTATTGCTGATGGGATGCTTAATATTGTTGCAAAACCTGCCGAAGAAGGAGCCGATTTACCTTACACTTCAGCCTGAGGGATCCCCACAAATAAAGAAGATAAGTGCCTGTAATTGCGTTATTTTGTTTCTACCAAAAAATAAAAAAACACCAAAACAGGCACCTAAGATGACATTATTGAATATTCAAGAGTTTG
>NZ_BAAGTF010000057.1:0-16413 GCF_054782055.1 Aliiglaciecola aliphaticivorans | reverse complement strand
GCCAGAGTTACTTGAACAAACAGCCGTTGGGTATGAGTCAGCGGCGCAACTACTTATCACATTAGGCGACAATCCAGAACGTTTAAATTCTGAGGCAAGCTTCGCCTCTCTGTGTGGTGTAAGCCCTATCCCAGCCTCATCGGGAAAAACTAATCGTCATCGATTAAATAGAGGTGGAGACAGAGCCGCTAATAGTGCATTACACATAATTGCAATTGGTAGACTTCGCACTGAAGAGCGCTCAAAAGCTTATATCAACAAACGAACGACTGAAGGTCTTTCAAAAATGGAAGCACTCAGATGCTTGAAACGATATATTGCTCGAGAAATCTTTTACTTGTTGAAAAACAGAAATGCTTCGATAAATGCTATTCAAATAACTGCTTGACACTTAGAAGGGCATCAGAGGCTCACAATATTGCTCAACGTTATACCAATCAGTACTTGAGGCCAATAATATTCAACCGTCAATGACCGATGGCTATGACTGCTATCAAAACGCACTGGCAGAGCGAGTAAACGGGATACTCAAACAAGAGTTTTTACTTTATGAATGTAATACGCTGGATGAGCTACGGGTATTGGTTAAAGAATCGATAAATATTTATAACGATTTAAGACCGCATTTAAGTTTAAGTATGAACACACCTAACAAAGTGCATATAATAAAAAGCCAGCAAAAAATGCTGGCTTAAAAACCGTCAACTTATTCTAGGACGGGACATAAAATAAACTTGAATAAGAGTTAGCTCTTTTTCTACTTACTAACGCAAATAAGCCTAAGCTAAGCAGTAAAATTGAAGCAGGGGCAGGCACAGCTACCGAACCAGCTTGAGTCTCAATTTGAAATACCGCTTCTGTTCCAGTGAAATCAAAGACGCTGTTACCGTTACCAACATCGTAACTAATTGTTATGCTATTTGCCGTAAAAGATAGTATTTCAGTAATGGCAATATCAGTTAAATTGCCAGATACCCAAGACAAGCCAGTAATAGTTTCACCTGCATCAAACATAATATTGCTAATAGAAGCAGTGAAAACTTCAAAGTCCAAATCGTCTTGCGAGTCGAGTGTAATAATGTTTGTTGATGGATCTAGGTCGATAAACACCAAGCCACCGTTCCAAAAACTATCATTACTTAATAGATCGGTACTGTCTAATTCATTACCAGCCCCAACGGACGCGTTAAGATTTTCATAAGTCAATGGACCAGAATCATAACAACAGTATGGAAGATCAGCTTCAGTGCGAAAGTCACCTGAAATGATAGTAGCATTAGCTACGCCAGCGAAAAGTAAAGCAACGATACATAAAATTCTATTCATTTTTACACCTCAATGAATGATACTTAGATTTATCATTTTAAAAGCAAATAGCATGCCTAAATTACAAGCAATTGAATTTAATGCGATTTTTTAAATAAGATATTTCTTCTAATCAATAACCGTAAAGTAAACTGACAAAATAATTATTATAAACATATACTTAAGTATAATACGCGAGATATTTCCCATGGGCAATAATTATCCTGTTGTACAATTGAATCGTCTAAAATTTGCCCTTTTAGTTAGCGAGTAGGTAATTTCAAAACCAGGCCTCAAGTTAATAGTATTTCGTATAGCATGGACGTACAATGCCCGTAAATCATTCATGCTGTTTAAGGGATAATAGCCAAGGGTCACAGGGTCACTTCGATGGTCGGCGTTGTATCCTGTATTGGCTAAAAAGTCACGACAAGGTATCTCATGAAAATATTATTTTTTATTGGCGCACTTTTTTTAACCGGTTGTGCCACTACTCAAGGTCTATCAGTTTTTTCGTTTACCAATGCGCAAGTGCAATCTTTACTTCGTCAGCAGTTACCCAACTTAAGTGAACAAGCCAGTGTTATGGGTGTTCCTGTAGAATTAAGTGTAAACGACCTAAGCGTAAATATTGGCCCTGATAATCGAGATGTTATTGCTCTTGGCGTGGATTCGGGCGCAGAAATTAATGCTTTTGCATTTAAATATCCTGTCCGCTTGATGTTGCAAATTGAAGGCAGCCCTTCCTACGATAGTGACAAAAAAGCAGTGTATTTACGCAATCTTAAACTTATCGACTCCACAGTAGAAGCTGGGAAATATAAAGGTAATTTGAATGTATTGAATGATCAAGTAATGGCACTTATTAATACATTTTTAGCGACCACTCCAGTATATAAGTTGGATATGACGGATCCGAGAATTGCACTATTAAGTAAAGTACCTTTGAATATGAAAGTGGTAGAAGGTGCAGTTCAATTAGTGCCAAACCTCTAACACAACAGTTATTGAGCACCAAACTGAGTGCAGTTTAACAGTACATTGCTGCGCTTATATTAGGAATTGAAGGTCGTTTATTTATGCAACCCCTTGCATTTTCCCGTTTCGCCCTTATTAAACTAAGCAATTCATTACAGGTAGTTAGCATCCTTATATGTGGTCTTGGCGTGCACTAGTATTTAGTTTGTTTATTGCAATTTTTATTGCAACAAGTACCCCTGCCCGCTCTGTCGATATTAATCTAGATGCAAGCTACGCTTCTCTGACTTCCCAAAGTGATACTCATCTCAACAACGAATACCATCAAATCACGCCCCTTGACGTAACTCAAGCCTGGTCGCCTGAATATATTCTTATTGAACAAAAAACAACCTTGAAAAAGCGAAAATCTAGTCACAAAGAGAATGATAAAGGCAGTTTTCAATCTAATCCTGCTTCTGATTTTTTTAAGGTTAATCGCGATATACGTTGGCCTCCCTTTGAGCGTTCAGCCTACAGTGCATTTAACTCAACAATACAAAACGAACCAATTTTTGTTCTAGCCTACGAATTTTTGCCTGAAATTTTAGGGCGTCAACATTTCTTAGCTCCCCTTAATCCAAGTGTTGATATCCCTTGGTTTCTGCGCCCTGATGCAGCAGATAATCAAAGTAAATTGAGTGGCTGGAAAGATGGAAACACGCAATATTCCGGTGCTATTACCTACCTAAGTTAACACGTTCTGGCACTTCACTAAGTGCACTTTTTTATGGGTATTTATATACCTTCATTTATTTCGCGTGTGAGTAAATCACCCGCGCATCCCGTTAGCCATTGCTTTGGGCAATGGGTATTCGATAAAAAAGAGAAAGAACATGCGTAAAACAACAGCAAAACCCAAGCACACATGGCAGTTAATCGTGATTATTGTCACTGTGCTTATATTGGGATTAAATGCTATCCCAACTTTATACGGTAACAACAATGCGTTGCTAGTTAGCTCCAACAGTCAAGAAACGTCACTCCCAGAACCTCAACGGTTGCGTCAGTTAATGCAACAAGAAAACATTCGCGTCAAACAAATTATCAGTGGAAATTCCGACAGTAAAATCGTTATTGAAGGTGATGATGAAGCGCTTTCCATTGCCCAACAAAAACTGAAACGTGATCTGGGTGACCGCTACGAAATCCGCTTAGGGAGTCAATCAGCAGCGCCGACCTGGTTAAATGAACTCGGCATGTCACCAATTAAACTTGGCTTAGATCTTAGTGGAGGCGTGTTGTTTGTACTGGAAGTAGACACCCCAAAAGCTGATCAAGAACGCATGGAAAGTGCCAAAGACGAAGCTATACACATCATACGTGAGCATGGTTTCAGGGGCATGAGTGTAAAACAGTCCTCAGCAAAAAATGAAACCTCTAATAATCTTAACCTGCACTTTCTAACTCATCAAACAAATGATGTGAAAACTGTTGTACAAAAGTTGCAACAACATTTACCCGGTATTACCTATACCAAGGTCGATGAGAGTAATATGACTTTGATGTTTTCCGAACAAAGTAGTAGCGAATTTCATCAACAAATTATGGCTCAAGCACTAACGACTTTGCGAGGCCGTATAGAAGAATTAGGGATCACTGAGGCTGTGACTCAACGGCAAGGAGCCAATCGAATTCGAGTAGAGTTGCCGGGAGTGAAAGACCCAGAGCAGGCCAAACGTATCATAGGTGCTACCGCTTCTTTGGATTTTTATGAAGTGGCAAAAGAAGGAGAGATAGGTACAAAAACATTTAAAGATGATAATGGTCGTCAATTGCGCGTCACATCAAAACCCATTTTTACTGGTTCAAGTATTGAAAATGCAACCTCTGGCCGCGACGAAATGGGAATAGCCTTGGTCAATTTATCATTGGATTCAGTGGGTGGCGAAAAGATGTCTGCCTTCTCCAAAAATAATATTGGCAATCCTATGGTAGTCGTTTTTTCAGAATATCATCGCAACGCAGCAGATGAGATGGTTAAAAGTAGCAGGGTCATTAACGTTGCAACTATCCAGGCCCAGTTAGGAAATCGTTTCAGTATTACTAACCTAGAGAGTCAACAAGAAGCCTCCGAGCTTGCCTTATTGTTACGAGCAGGGTCGCTGGATGCCCCCATAACCATTGTTCAACAAAGAACTATCCAAGCTTCTCTAGGCCAGGACAATGTGAACAACGGCATTATGGCGTTAGCCATTGGTTTGGGTGTCACGTTAATGTTTATGGGATTGTGGTATCGCAAACTTGGCATTATTGCCAACACTTGTTTAGTACTTAATTTGGTATGTCTAGTTGGCTTGATGGCATTGTTACCGAATATAGTTTTAACCTTACCCGGGATTGCAGGCCTAGTGTTAACAGTGGGCATGGCAGTTGATACTAATGTGTTGATTTTTGAACGAATAAAAGAGGAGCGAAAACGAGGGAGAAGTAACTTCTTAGCCATAGAGGCTGGTTATAAAGAGGCGTTTAGAACAATTTTAGATGCCAATATCACCACTATGATCACCGCGTTAATCCTCCTTAGTATCGGTTATGGCCCGGTGAAAGGGTTCGCTATGACACTGAGTTTAGGCATTCTAACTAGTATGTTTACCGGCGTTTTCGTCGCCCACGTTTTGACCTATTTAGTGAAACCTCAAATCACAGTTAAGCACAAGGAACTTATTTCATGAGCACAAAGTTAATCAACAACGAAAACGTTGCAAAAGACCATAATATTGCAAAAAACACCCCTGAAAAATCAATGTCTGCAGGTTCTAGATTCAGTCAATACCGGCTTGCAGGTTTCTATTTAGCGATAGTATTAATGGTGCTTTCAGCTGTGGGATTGGGGGTCAGAGGGTTGAACTTGGGGCTGGACTTCACGGGTGGTTACATGACGGAGTTCACAACTAGCCAAAGTATCGACAAAGTAGATATGCAACGTCAATTGGACACCCATTTAAACGAAGAATATGAACTTAATAGCAGTGTTACAAATACCCACTGGACTGTACGCCAAGCTGATGGTGTGTCTGTTGTTATTGATAAGGCTTGGTTAACTAACTTTGCTCAACAAAGTGGCTACGATATTACGCCTCAAGATTCTGTTTTCATTGGCTCCCAAGTGGGCTCAGAATTAATCGATAATGGCGGTTTAGCCATGCTTGTTGCAGGTATTGCGATGATGGTGTATCTGACCTGGCGTTTTGAATGGCGCTTAGCCTGCGGCTCACTGATGGCGTTAGTACATGATGTTTTAGTGGTGCTAGGATTATTTTCTTGGCTTGGCTTGTCGTTTGATTTGACAGTTTTGGCTGCTGTACTTGCCATTATCGGCTACTCACTGAATGATTCTATCGTAATTGGAGACAAATTACGTGAAGTTATGGGCGCTAAATCCAATCACACAATGAGTGACATAGTTGACATAGCGGTCAAATCAACCTTGACCCGCTCGTTGATCACCTCAGGCACCACGCTGGCAACAATCGCCTCAATCTGGATATTCGGAGGACAGCCATTACAAGGGTTTGCCATCACCCTTTTTGCTGGTGTCATTTTTGGAACGCTTTCATCGATTGCAGTGTCAGCAACAATTCCGCAATTAATTGGCTTAGACCCTAGGTTCTATCAACATCGAGCGCAAGAGTTGTTACTCAATAACGAGCCTTAAAGCTTGCCTGGTAAATATTTCGAGTATTCCTAGGACAGCCATTATAAGTATTCCTATTCCTAGGACAGCCACAATAAGAGTTTGCCATTACCCTTTTTGCTGGTGTCATTTTTGGTAGTGACAAACGACTATAGGACACCCACTACAATGGGTGTTTTATAGCACATGTTCTGTGGACATCCATAGCTACGAACAAATATAAAGACACCCATGGTTGATAATCATGGAAATGACCAAGGCACCCATAATTGCGAATGCTAACTATATTTTAGTAACAATCTTTGATATTCAAAATGAATTGGTTTTAAAATGAATTAGGAATGAAATAACCTTGATTTAAGAGGTACTTATCTCTAGTTAATTGATGTGAGGGCTCAATTACCTTATCTCAATTAACGGTTGAGACTAGTGTTATTTGCGCTTGTAATGATTTTCCGACGTGAATACTTCAGGTGTGTTTGAACAATACTTTTGCATTGGCCATACCGCGTATTCGCTGATGTTTTGTGCTGCGCTTAAATTGTTGCATCACTTGTTCACTCCCAGCCGCTGTGAAAAAGTACCGTTCAAATTCAATTGTAAGTGACAGCCATTGCTCAGGATTAAAACCTATACTTTTAAGAATGGAATTTTCTTTAGCTTTTATAAATCCAGTTTTTCCTTGTCGTACGCAGCGACCAGTGCAATGGACTAATTCACAATAATCGATAAAACTGAATGGAATACCAACCGGCCCTTTTTGTCGATGATTACCCACAAATTGCAATAGCGATTCAGGTTGTTTTCCACTTTTTAGATCGTGAATTCGTTTGAAAATACTCGTATGTTTTGAGGTTTCTGGCGTATTTTCGATACCAGCGCGAACCGGATTTAAATCAACGTAAGCCATGCAAGCTAAAACGGCTCGTTCGTCGAGTAATGCTTGTGATTTAAATCTTCCTTCCCAAAACCTTCCCTTACATTCATCTTCTTTGTTAGCTTCTCGGGCTATATATTCGTTCAGATTGCGCATAAACCAACTAATATCATACAAACGGCGACGATACACTTCGGTGATTTGATCCACAGTAGCTTGTTCACATTCACTCAGCTTTTCACCACGTAAAAATTTTTGTGTAAGAAGCGTGCCCTTATGCAATTGGTGCCAACGAGTAACCACCTCTTTTTTTGACCAACTTTCAGCTAGATTGTTATCTACAAACAATACCAAATGGGTATGATTATTCATTACTGCAAATGCCGCTATATCTATAGCGAAAACAGATCCTAAAAAGAGTAAACGGGACTCCACCCAGCCACGCCGGTGCTCATAACTTTGCCCTGTCAATTTGTCTTTACCACATAGGAATGACTGTCTGACACACCGGGATACACAATGATAATAAGAGGTATCACTTAAACTTATCTGGTTTTTTCGGGCTTGGGGCATACGCCATCCATCCTTGGTTGATTGATAACTTCTAAGTTTAGTCAAAAGTGGAAATTTAATAGTATTGAAATTCGCGTATAGGCAAATGCAGTCCCAAAGTAGGTGAAATATTAAAACAATGCTGCGCTAATGTTGGATGTCTCATTATGGCAGTTAAAGGTGGGTGTCCTACTAGCAGAGGTGCGCTAATTGCAAGCTTAAGATGGGTGTCTAAATAATAGTAGTGCGTTAGTGGGAAACTCAAGATGGCTGTCTAAATAACAAGGGCTACTCCGAGAAGCAGCGCTTTTAAAAAACCATGGGTGTCTTAGGTAATGTTAGGTAATGTTAGGTAATGCATATTAGATAACGCAGCCTACCCGTGTAATTCGCTTGTTTAACTACAACCCCGCGTGATATTGACTATCTGTTGATTCTGGCACCATTGCGTTTAATGTTTCTTCCACCTTAGTATCACCCGCAAGTAGTTGCTCGAATTGTTGGATTAGTGCAACCTTATCTGGCGACACTCGGCCACCCGCTCCAATATTGGTTAAATCAATCATAAAACCGTCAAACAAGTCTGCCAAATCATGGATAACCTGCATGTTCATAAACTGATCTTCATTGTAAATACTTGGATATCCCGCTTTTTGTTTATCAATGGCAAACGACATACCCTTAACATTAGTAATACTGGTTGATTTATCGCAAGACAACATGCATCCGTTATCTATTCGCGGCTTTTCACACCCCACACTTTGTTGAAAGAAACACTGCCGGCTGGTCATTAACAAAATAGGGTGATAAATACTGTAAAATAATTTGAAGTTTTCAGGACGTGCAATGTTTTTCATTTGCATACGATTAAGCTCGTTAGAAATAAATGCTCCACTGCAATCAAACT
This sequence comes from Aliiglaciecola aliphaticivorans, assembly GCF_054782055.1. Lineage (NCBI taxonomy): Bacteria > Pseudomonadati > Pseudomonadota > Gammaproteobacteria > Alteromonadales > Alteromonadaceae > Aliiglaciecola > Aliiglaciecola aliphaticivorans. Next base: position 8,118 of record NZ_BAAGTF010000057.1, on the reverse strand, counting down.
CTTCTTTCATCGCCATCAATGCATACGAATTCGTGGTATTTAAAAATGGTCCTGCTATCCATTTTATCCCTAACTGATTAGCACGGTAAGCAATCCCCGTGTTGTTAGTAACTATTAATGGCGGTACAACCTTTTCCAAAATATTAATAGCCACATCATAATCTTTGCCAATTAGTACGGCTGGAAACCAGGGGATCAAGCGCGGATTATCAGCCAAGAAGTCAATGTACTTAGTGCAGTTTCGTTTATAGGCATCAGGCAATTTAAAATAAATATCGGCCTTAGTAACATCGGCTAAATGGATATCGGCTTCGTCACAGATAAGAATAGAAAGCTCCGATTTAGCGTCACTTTGAGTGGTTTTAGCATGGCTTTTAAGCTTTGGTAATGTCACGGGTGGAATTAACGCTTGGGCACCATTTAGCAGTCTCGAAGCTTCATTTTTTAGTAAAGTTAGATCACTAAATGGCACGCTAAGTCCAGCTGTCAACGTTGTTGAATCAACTTTTGCCAATTCATAATCAGCATTACCTAAACTTTTAAAACGTTTCACAAGCACATCATGATCAATGGCATTTTTATTACTTTTGGATAATAAACTGCTCGACTTCAACGTGAAACACTTACCCTTAGTATGGCTCATTTTAGCTGCCATACTTTGATGGGAACTTGTATCGTTGGTGCGAACACTTAAAGTTAATGGCGAGCCTTCCTCACCAGAAAACACCAAAGACAGTTCTACTTTATCTATACTCAAATATTGAATTTTTTCTCGAACAATATCATGAAGCTCATTTTTTTCTTGATACAGGGTTTGCTTCACTTCTTGTATTTGCACTACTGATATACGATTGCTGTCGTTGTCAGAACTGGCTTTAGCGATTGCGTGATTTTTTGAGTTATCTCTTGGGTTATCGATAAACATCGACTGATTTAAGTCGCCACGCAAAAATGCATTAGAAAAGTCTCGGTTAAACACTTTATAAAGGCGCTCCCCATCTTCAAGCAGCTCACCCGTTTCAATAAAGCCATCTATTTGTTTACGAAAACTATCCACCACTGTATGAACATAGCTTGCGCCTTTTATTCGACCTTCTATTTTAAATGAGTAAACACCTGCTTCAATAAGTGCTGGCAAGTCAAAAAAGGCCGAATTATCTTTTAGATTAAGAGGGAAATTATGCCCCGATTCTGTGGTTTCATATTCTTCACGACACGCTTGACTGCAACGGCCACGATTACCTGAATTACCGGCACTTGCGGAGGTTGAATAACACAACCCCGAGAAAGCCACGCACAGTGAGCCATGCACGAACACTTCCGTCAAAATATCATGTTCCCGGCTAACCGCAGTTAGTTCAGTTATTTCTCGTAAGTTTAACTCTCTGGATAAATTTACACGTGAGGCGCCTAATTTTTTTAGAAAGGCTATTTGACCTGCATTATGGGTAGTCAGTTGGGTAGAAGCATGGATGTCCAAAGTCGGGAAATGTTTTTTCACTAGATTGAACATGCCAATATCCTGCACAATGATGCCATCTAAGGTAGTGTTTACTAGTTTGCTTAATAATTTGGCTAAAGTCGCAAACTCCTGCTCTAGAATGACAATGTTCAAGGTTAGAAAAATTTCACATTCGTACTGATGAGCAAGCCTAATGACTCCCACTAGTTGTTCAAAGGAAATATTAGATGCGCGATTTCGGGCGTTAAAGTTATCTAAGCCACAATAAACAGCATCGGCCCCTGCAATGATGGCTGCCTTAATGGCATCAATATCACCACCTGGCGCTAACAATTCAATTTTTGGGGTGGTTTGGAGATCATTCATGCCAACATTACTCATATAAGTGCGATTCATTTGGGTGTGATTCACAGGAATAGTATAATCCCTGCGACTTTATGCGGGCGATTTTACCTGTATAGTGAATCTTTTAATATGACTTAGGGTAGATAATTCTCTGTAAAGACCGCAAAGTACCAAATTAAGCGATGCTATACATGAAATAACCGCTAACCATTAAAAACAGTAGAAATATAAACTATGACACTGCCGATTCTTTACTCATTACGAAACTGTCCCTATGCAATGCGTGCCAGAATTGCACTTTTCAAAGCCAATCAACCAGTAGAAGTGCGTGAAGTAAAATTAAATAATAAACCAGCAGAAATGCTGCAAGCTTCCGCAAAAGGTACTGTCCCAATTTTAGTTTTAGGCGACGCAGCTTCGCCATCATCGATAATTGAAGAAAGCTTAGAAGTCATGCTATGGGCGTTAACACAAAATGATCCCGATGATCTACTTCTTAGAGATGAGCAAAACGTATTGCCGAATATGCTCAAATTGATCACTCGTTTTGATGATGAATTCAAAGCCTGCTTAAACGCCTATAAATGTGCAAAGCGCTACAAAGAAGACAACCTAATTGAATGCAGGCAAGCATGTGAAGTCTTTATTCAAGAACTAGAAGAACGTTTGAGTTATACGCAGGATAAATATAACGCAGTAGAGCAGCCTTTTATATTTTCCGCCCGAGAAAGTTTAGTTGATATAGCGCTACTTCCCTTTATTCGTCAGTTTGCCAAAGTAGAACGTCAATGGTACCTTCAATCTCCTTATCCCAAAGTGAAACAATGGCTTAATCGTTACTTACAAAGTGTGATGTTCACCAAGGTGATGACAAAATTCGAAGTATGGAGTCCAACCAACTAACCTCGTCGGTTTAAATTCGAGTAAGCTTATTTTCTAACGATCCAGCTTCCATCGGCCTGACGACAGGCATTGCCATGCACTACTTCAGAAATTCCTCCAATAGTTGCTTGCACGGTATATTCACGACAGGTATCTCCATCAATTAAGTCAGTTTTAGTCGGCACAACTCGATATTCATACCCCGTATCTGGGTTATACCATTGTGTGGCTACACCGGTGCGAACTGTTTCTAAAGAATGCGTAACATAAGTTCTGTCCGTATGGTTCATATGACGACCAACTCTACCCCCAATATAGATTTCAACGGTAGGGCCAATAATAGTAGCCTTAGCTTAAGCCTCATCTTTGCCAATCTCATGACCAATAACACCACCGATAATACCACCGATGACTAAACCAGTGAGGGGGTTAGCTCCGCCTCCGCCGCCGTGCCCATGATGAATACCTCCACGACCGGCACAAGACGATAAGAATAAAACACTAATGCAACAAAATATAATTACAACTTTTCGGGAGTGTGAAAACATGATTCGTACCTTTATTGTCTAAATATTAGAACTCGGTATTTAACGCAAAGTATCAGTTCATCCCAAAGAGATCTCCAAGCTCTACTTAGCAACTCGTTAAAACCGAAATATTCCTATCAAGAACAAACTAAGGCTAACAATCAAATAGTCAAAAAACGTGTAAAGAATGTGGAGAAAGTGCGGATTTTTTACTATCGATTAATTTTGAAAAGATCTACTAAAACCGCTCAACAATTGTTTTAGTGTTTACGTTTACCACGACAGTGAATACTGATTAAACAAAGGTGTGTATTATTCTGACACTCATGATGTGTTGAGCATTATTATCCTGACACCCATGATGTTTAGAGCTTTACACAACTAACTTCGAGTCTGGTTTGTAAACATGGGTGTCTAGATAACATTCCTAGATAAGTCAACATGGGTGTCTAGATAGCAGGTGTCTAGATAGCAGAAAACGAAGTTATTATTGAGGTTGTCACAGGCGGCCTACAGCCATCCCTTTTGATTGGCAATACGTGCTGCATCAACTCGGTTTGTGGCATTCATTTTAGAAATGGCTTCCGACAAATAGTTTCGTAATGTACCTGGTGCTATAAATAACTTTTCGGCGATTTCAGCCGTAGACAAACCTTCAGCCGCAAGTTTGAGCGCTTTACGTTCTTTATCATTAAGTGGATCCTTGTCCCCAAGTGCCATCATGGCAAGCTCGGTATCAATTACTCGTTCGCCTTTTATTATCCGCCGCAAACTGGCAATCAAATAATCACTTGGGGCTTCTTTTAGCACAATCCCCCTCACCCCCGCCTCAATAGCTCGACGCATGTAGCCGGCCTTAGCGAAGGTTGTCATTATCACAACTTTTATATTTGGATATTGCTTCTGTAAAGTTTCGGCAAGTTCGATACCGGTCATATTAGGCATTTCAATATCACTTAATACGAGATCGGGGATGACATCTGAATTATTAATAAAACTAAGCGCTTTTGCACCGTCACCACAAGAAGCCACCACGTTTATATCTGATTCAAAACCAATTAATGCGGTCAGTGCATCGAGCACTAAGGTTTGATCTTCAGCAATAACTAATTTTGTACTCATTAAATTTCCTTTTTAGTTTAATTCATATCTCAAGATCGGCGCTTAGCCTAGCGGCAATGGGACACTTATTTCAAGGTGCATACCCTTGTCATGCTTGATAAGTAACCTGCCATTAATCATATCTATGCGTTCTTGCATACCGGTTAACCCATTTCCAGCTTTATAGGATTTATTAGGCTTACTGCCGTTATCACCTATGCACAAATGCATTGTGTTATCGTCAATACGTGCGTCAATGTAAGCGTTAGTTGCGTTGCTATGTCGCAGAATATTGGTAACGGCTTCTTTGGCGACAAATGACATTTGCAGCTCAATATCTATCGGCAAGTCCACTTTACTCAGCGTATTTGTTGTCAATGCAACTTCGATGTTGGCATTTTCGAGTAATTGAGTCAGCGTCTGTAATTCGCTTTGCAAGGAAAGCTTTTTCATGCCTGAAACGGCTTTCCTTACATCAGACAAGACTTCGCGGGAAACAGCACTAAGCTCAGCAAGTTGCGATTTTGCTTCATCTATACGGTCATGCTGAAGGAGTTTTTCTGCAAGCTCGGCCTTTAATGCAATTGTTGACAGGGTATGCCCAACTAAATCATGTAAATCTCGACCGATGCGTTCTCTCTCAGCAATGGCACTAACCTGCGCCAGCTCATTTGCAGCATGCTGTTTGTGTATTTCGATGAACGCTTCCTTTCGCTCTAGCAAGCCAAAGGTGAATAATGCTAAGCAACTAAAAACCGACGGAATCAGATAGCGTAAGTCAACGGCTTCATAATGCATAACCGAGACTACCATGGCGGTTATAACCGTTAGAAAACTGACCAAACGCGCCCAACCAGCGCCATGATAACCAATTATAAAGGTGGCAAAACCAAATAAAAATACGCCAGCAAAGTTCAAAAAAGTGCCGCCGATACATGCTATTACAAGACAGGTTATTGGTAATATTACCGCTTTCCCCTTAGCCAATACTGACCATATGTAACATCCCACAAAGATGGCATAAATACCGAGGGAAGCAAACAGATGGAAGCTGCTAGGTGCAGCTTCACTGATAAATAATGGGATAAAATAGAAGAATGAGAACACCAACGAAATAAAAGACCATTTCTTGCGTTCTCCGCGCCCAAGGGCCGGCAAGCTTATATTGGTGTTTAAAGACGTGGCTGTCATATTATTTCCTTGTGATTGTTACTGCATCACTTTGCGAGACTTGTTTTAAACGATGTAGCTGTTAATAAATCATTTTTGCTATCAGTTGAAACCTTGATGTTGGCATAACGTTTTTCTTGTATGTAAATACTGATCATATATATCACTACAATGACAGCCGGTACAGTCACAAACACATGCTCAGGAGCAACAAAGTAGCAGGTTACTATCCCGATGGTTCGGGTAATGGCATGAAAGTATCCAACCCAATGCTGAATAGCCCATGATAACGGCATCCACATTAATCCGGCAAGAATCCCTACCGACATAGGAATCGATTCATTTTCTTTTGTTGCGAACGGCATGACGATGGCAAACACTAACAATGCCATTACGACACCAGCCATAAACAAATTATCAAATTCATTTTTAGGGCCTTTGCGATTAAAAAAGTCTTCCCCTGTAAGTTTCGCGAAAAAAATGCCTAAATAGAAAATAGCACCACAACCCAACCAAACCGACCAGACCTTCGTTTCAACTGACTGTGCAAAAAAGCCAATAAGACCAATTACAGTCCAAACTAACATACCGGCTAAAGGCATAGCTAAAAAACGACGTTGACGAAACTGCTCGCGTTGTTGATCTAAAGTAAATGTATTCATTGTAATCTCGTAAGTTATGTAAAGGACGAGATTATTATTACGGATGGGGATACAAACAATAAGGCACAAATGTCACCAATAAGATGTGACATTTGTCATAATAGGTTGGTGGGATCTAAGGTAAAAGTGCAATATTGCACACAACGTCGGCCATACTAAGAAGTTATAGGGCTGTTGGATAAGTTGCTTTTCCCAACTTATCAGTCATTTCATTTTTTACCTTAAGTTGGAAAACCCTGTTGATGGACAAACAGGGAGAAAAAATTAACTTTTATGTATTTTCATCCAATAGTTACAATGAAAAATGATTGTATAAGTGCTCTTAATCTATTAATTTGAGATCCAAATTATTAGATGATAATTAGAAGCTTAAGCTACACTTTTTGTGAGAATGTTCCGTATCATTTAAGTCGTAAAGGGAAATAAAATGGTTCAGGTCTTATCCTTACCTTTATTTATCACTTCTAGTATCAGTATACTTTTAAGCTTTTTCTTTTTGCTTTTATATTATCGTCTAACCTCCCGACACGAAGAATCAGTTAAGTATTATTTGCTATTTTCCCTTTCCGCTTTAGTCAGTAGTATTTTTCTTGGCGGCTTTGCGGTGTTATTAAATTCAGGTCAGAACCTGAATTATTTAAACATTGCTAACCGTGTAACAGTTATTTGCGCAATGTATACCACCCTATTGAGCTTGCATTTCTATGTTGCGTTTTTTCAATACAAAGCACCGATATTTCTTAAGTGGTGCTACGTTATCAGTAGTGTTTTTTCATTACTGGCAGTGGTGCCAAATCAATACTTTCTTAGCAAAGAGTTTCACTCAACATCTGCGTACTATACCGGTTTAAAATATGGTTCTTTATTTCAACTATGGGGGGTATGGATATTAGTATTAGCCGTTTACTGCATATTGATTTTAGTGAAAGTCTACTTACGTCAACGTAGACGACAAGAAAACAACAAAACTAACGCAGTATTACTGCTGTTATTAGCAAATACTGTCTGGATGATAACAGGGGTTTCCGATACTCTAACTGGAATACAAATAGTTGATTTACCACCACTTACATGGATAGGTTCATTTTTAGTGATTTCTACCATTGCTTGGGTACTTGTTCTGCATATCGATAATCTGTATGAAGAACGGCAACTGCTAAGTGATCGCCTTTTATATGACCATTTAACCCAAGCCTATTCTCGCAGTTATTTAGATATCCGCTTAAGCGAATCGATAAAGTTAATGTCACGCAATGAACTGACTTCGTTATCTGTTTGTATATTTGACGTGGACAACTTTAAAACCATCAACGACCAATATGGCCATGGGAATGGTGATGAATTACTAAAAAATATCACCACAATTATAAAGGAGAACATTCGGAGCACTGACTGTATTGCGCGATTAGGAGGAGATGAGTTTGTAATATTATTCTCTGATAAACAGCCTGACAATCATGCTCTTATGATTGTCGAACGTATTCGAAAGAACATATCTGAAATGCGATTTGGCATAGGAAATATCAAATTTAATGCATCATGTTCTTTCGGCATAGTTAGCGTAACGTCAGACCAATTACCCATGGATGACTTATCCAACCTGATGTTGACGTCTGCCGATAAGGCTTTATACAGTGCCAAACACAAAGGCAAAAATGCAATTGGTATTGCAAGTCTGTACGATTTGGCTTAACTAATCTGTTTAGCTATCGTCAAGGTAACAAACCTCCCTCATCAGAGTAACTTTATTTGACATCCAACATAGTTAAGTCAAAAGCAACAACTTCAAAAAGCAAACGATGCGCAACCAAAAAGCCTCTGCAAGAACTAACGAGACACCCATTGTAATCCCCCCATTTTAAGCAGCAGTTATTCGTAGAAATTAATTAAGCCGCTCTCAATAGTTGTTTAGGTGGTACACCACCAATTGCCATATTAGGTCGTTCATTGTTGTAAAGCCAGAGCCAGT
>NZ_BAAGTF010000056.1:0-4992 GCF_054782055.1 Aliiglaciecola aliphaticivorans | reverse complement strand
CGGCATCACGCCATTCGATTACCTGATGTACTTACTAGAACAGGTCAGCCAGCCACATTACGATATCGAGCAATTGCTACCATGGGAATTTGCTAAACGCTAGGTGGGATTGGCGAACGCTTACGGTCTATTACCTCAATATAATTAGCGCTACCACTACTTATAGGTGAGAACGTGATGCTCATAGGGAGTACTCATAACTCTTACAATAACGGGAAAAACCGAGTGTTTTGGCACGAAGTGTCAGCGAGTCCTTTTCCCAATGAGCGAAGAGAATGTTGTTTTTTGTAAAGTTTAGCGTGTTAGTTCTTTGAAAGGCCATTGCTTCTATAAGAATCACGGTTGCCATAGCGACTTTGATTAATATTCTAGAACGCTGGGCTTTTATCGCTTCGTCTTCCATTGAGAATAATTCCTAAAAGTACGTATAACGCTTTGCATAAGCAGTTTGTGGCGCTCTTCCACAAAACCGGTTAATGGTTTTGTTATTCACAAATTTACTCATAACTGACAGTTTGTTTGAGTTGGTCTAACAAACTCTTGTTGTCTGTTCGTTGAAGCCACATTGACGATGTTTCGACTGATAAACCGTTTGAGTGTGTTATCAATGATGCTTTTACATCACTCTTCAAAGCGTATTCAGTATCACCCGAAGAAGAAGAATCTAGCAACAATATGAGCTCGAACTGCATTGTATCGGCTCCACAATCTCGTAACATTGTTCTACCGAGAGAAGTAGACCAAACAATATTTTTAGTTTGAAATTTACAAGTGAACCCGCTTTCATCGTCGCCTGTATCAGCGTCGTAGATGAAAACGCCCTTCCAATCTGCAGCATTTACTCCAAATGTGAGAATAACTAAAAAAACTGCGAGTAACCTGATAATTCTCCTTCGTGGATAACGTCCAAAGCAGCGGCAGCGTTAGCTGTCCGACTGACTTTGCTTGTTAGCCTCGAATTGCTCCAATGCCTCCGCTGCAGGCCTGAAGTAGGTGTTAATATAAGATTGCAATTGGTAACCACTAATCTTCCCCTCAAATAACTGCCTTTTTTCTTCTAGCAGCCTAATGACATTTCTGAGCCACTCTAATTCAGGAAGTAATGAAGCATTAAAATTATCGAACTTATACCGTTCAGAAAATGCATAACAAATTGTATTTCTTGAGTCTGGTATGGCATTTACAAATGCTTCAACGAATTTTTCGGAGTCAACGTATTGGAAAATTGGTATTTCGTAGTAAATGTTATCTGAATCATTGCAAAGTACTACTTTTCGATAGAATAACTTGGGGTCTTCACTTATTAAGTGAATCAATTCATCTCCAGCAGTCGGATAGTCTTCAATTACTGCCTGTTCACTTAGCCGGTCGATATATTTATTTAGTTCCTTGAATTCATCTGATTCTTTTTCGTGAAAACCTAGACCTCCCCATGATTCATATTCTCTGAACCTTGGTCTATTGGAGGTTTGAGAATTAAGATTGCCATTCTCTTTAAGATGATCAATATAGGTGCAGGAAAATTCAAGAATCTCGCGCATAGTCTTCTTCATTAGCCCTATCTTAGATAACCAAAGAAAAATACCAGTAACATGTCTAACAACACCTAACTCAGAGTACTTCATCTCGAAGAAATCGTTTTCCACAGACGCAAGTGCAGTGCTGAACTCGTCATCACTCAAATCCATTGAGTGCCACAATCTAACCCAGTCAGGAGTATTTTCTGTACGATAGTATTCTGACTTTTCGAGAGATTCTTGTACCCGTTCTTCAGAGCAGCAACCTCTATCAAAGAAATCAATCCAAATTGACTCTTCGACTAAAAGATCTTTAAGGCTTACATTTTTATATTTCTTGCTCACTCTTTGATACGGTGTTTCTTCTTTCTTTTTTGAGTCTCTATCAAGTAAGCCAGAAACATATGCAGTTTTAAAGTTTGAAATGTCTTTTGGAAGAATACTCCCGCTTTTTATCTCAAATGACAAAATAAGAAACATTTTTAATAAGTGATCAAGTAATCCATCTTTCGAAGAAGCATCTGGACTGACAAATGATAAAAACCGTTCAAAATCCCAAAGAGCTTGCTTTAAGTGTCTTAGGTTTTGGTATTGTGAGCTTTCATAAATCTCAGATATTAAGTTAATGTTTTTATTGTATAGTTTTTGTGCACTAGTACTTTTAACTTCAGAGATAAAATTAACTAAAGCCCCACTTAAATCAGGTTTTATCTCAAAGGTTTTTCCTACCAACTTTTCCTTTATTCTTCTATATGCAAGTTTGAAGTCATCTCGTTGCTCTTGATGTGCTAATATCTCTTCCTCATTTGCAACAATAATTACTTTGTAACCTTGATGCTCAACATAGTGGTTTATATACCCAAGAAGACTTTCGAGATTAATTGAGGCTCTTTCAAGGTCATCAAAAACGATAATAAAACCAGATGTATTGGTTAGATAATCAGGTAAATTTAACTCTGGAGCTTTAGCAGATACACTGCCATCAGCTTTTCCATCACCGTCTAAATCAATTTTTAACGTAGCCTTTAGCAACCCTTTAGCTATCTTTCCTGTTAAAGCCATGCTTTTTGACGATAATAATGGGTGAAGCTGCTTAAAGAACTCATCTTCTATTTCTTCAAATGAAGTTACGCCATAGAGGCTAACATATAGATATTTACCATCTTGCTGTGCAAGTGAATTCAGCGTTTGGTTTATAAACCAAGTCTTGCCCGTTCCCCATTTCCCTTTCAAAAGGACTGCATAACCGGGCTCCTGCTCAAATGAATAGTAGTACTTTAAAAATTCCTCAATGTGTAAGTTGGGGGCATCCATTACTAATCACTTCTCCTGAACCATGAATTTTGAGGATAACGTCCGAATTTGTTGCACAAACTTGTGGCCTACACTTAGTGTAGGCACGAACAATGGCCGCGAGTTTGGGCCAGCAACATACGTTTGTTATAAATACATTACCCACCGGCATTAACGCGCATGCCTGTAGAATAAATGATATCTTCACTTGGGCATGAATAATTGGGTGTAATAGATGAACAAGGTTGATTCGGCTTGTCGAAACAGAAATCAAATCGGGTTTGCGTTTTTACAGGCTGAGTTAGAATACTTTTAGGTAATTCTGACCATTTCCAGTTTTTAATCACGTCTACAGCAGCTTTAGAAAACTGCTTATTTGTTGAAGCTATTACAGTTATATCTTTAACTTCATTTTGAGGTGTTACTACATATTCAACGGTAGCGCACCCTTCGATAGACTTAATCGCTGCTTGTTCCGGATACCTCGGAGGAAAGCGATTAAGTTGGTTCCATTTAGAAGATTGAATTTCGTTCTGAGTTACCGATAAACCCGGATACTCTTTTTCCATTTTAGTTGATGCACAACCACCAACTATAAGAGTCGTGATTAAAATGACAATACTATTTTTCATAATCGAAGTTTCCTTGTATTTATAACGTTTCAAATAAGCGGCGCAGGCTTGCTGGCTATACTTACAGAAGAATGGGCCCCAGCCAGCGAGTATGCGTCCCAGTGAGCTTGCGAATGAATATAATGTGTTTGTTAGCTACAGCACCTTGAGTTTGTACCACGATTTTTTTTGGTAACAAATGAAACCCATTGCAATACCTAAAGTAAACACAAAATACTGTTCTGTCATTATTCCCCAAACTAGAGGAATGGCTCCTATAGTGAGCGCAATAGATAATCGGTGTTTTTCTGAGTAGTTGACCTCAACTAGCATACCTTTCTTAATTGCAATCTTTTGAGCAAGTAATAAAACAATGATTAAAGCCAGGATAATCAATTGTACAAAGTTAATAAATTCCATTTACATATCCTTAGGTAGCTAACGATTCAAATAAGCTCGCAGGCGTTCTGGCTATACTTGGCGAAGAATGAGCCACAGCCAGCGAGTTGGTGTCCGCAACATAGGTTTGTTATTGCACCACCCCACTTCACTATCGCGGCTTTGCCGCCACAAAATGTTAGTACTGCAACTTGATTAAAATTATTACCCTAGACTAAACCAAACAGCCAGAAAACTGCAACTATTGATAATCGTTATTGTGAACAAGTTTCTATAAAATCGATCTGAGTTGGAAGTATATTGAATTGAATAAACCGCCGGGGAATTGCCGAAAAAAGCAGTCGTTAACTCGAAGAAATACGGGAGATATCCGTCTTTGCGCTAAACAGTAACCTGAAAGGCTTATACGCTATAACGCCTCAAATAAGCGGCGCAGGCTTGCTGGCTATACTTGGCGAAGAATGAGCCCCAGCCGGCGAGAAGGCGTCCCAGTAGGCTTGCGAACGATTTAATGGGGTTGTTATATTTTAATTTACTTTAGTTGCTTTAATAACGATAGAACTACAGTCACCAATTACATAAGGGCCTAGGATAAATTTTGATGATGAGAAATGATACTCTAAATCACAATATTCATATGTCGATTCCAGTTGAGAGTTTCTTGTATCAAACCGCGCAACAATAAGATCTTTGCTTTGTTGAAGAATTAAAATTGAATTAGATGATATAGATCGTTTAACTTCTTCTTTTGACGTCCCAACCTTAGGTTTTGGTGCGTTAACGAAAATAGCAATAAAGCATCTTTTACCTTTAAGGGATTACTTTTTTCAGGTTGAATTACTTCTTTGAGTCCTGTCTTTTCAATCGATGAACATGCACTGATTAAAAATATTAATATCGTAGAAAAACCAACTCTACGTTTATTCACCGAACTATCCTTAAAATATAACGCCGTTTTAAGCGGAAAAATGCGAGCGCGAGCCAGTAGTTTTTCCGATGCAGCAACTTGATACTCATTGAGCCTCCCCAATCAGCGTAACTTTTAGGCTACTCTGATAGGTGACAAAACCAACGGAGAAGCTCAATGAACTTTTATACTAATACACATCCTTACTATTGTGGAATAGATTTACACGCACGCTTACTTTACGTATGCATTATTGATGATAAAG
>NZ_BAAGTF010000055.1:0-4153 GCF_054782055.1 Aliiglaciecola aliphaticivorans | reverse complement strand
GCTCACGACAGAGTTCAGGAACACTCACGCCATTTTCATTCTGTTTTATGATCGCCAGGATCTGACTGTCGGTATATCTCGATTTACGCATAGAAAACTCCTTCGTTTTAGTTTAACGGGAATTTCAACTTAAAACTGCTCCGACTTTCTGGGGGGATTACAGTTCGGTTTCTGTGAATGAAGTGATGCAAGACTGTTCCCTCACAAGGGGAGCTTTTTATGCTCACTTCAAAAGCAAATCTGACTTATATAGTGAAGCGCTAAAGTTTTCTGCTACAAACAGCGAACTGGCAAAAACGAAGCCTAAAGAAACATCTTCGAAAGAGTGGCTCAGTCAGTTACTGAATGGATATCTTAGTATTGAGCACGTAAAAGGAGAAAAGCCTTGTCCACTGGCTTTTTTGGCAACTGACATAGTTTCACGGGATAAAACCGCAAAGAAAACATATGCCCACACATACAAGAACATGAATAAAATTATTATGGATTATGCTGGCACTGAAACGCCCTGTAACAAAGAAGATATACTTTCATTAACCTCCATGATTATCGGAGCGGTAGCCGTTTCTAGAACCATAGAAGATGATAGATTAGTTAAAAATATTTTAACCTCTTGCCGACAGCAGGCTCGATTGATATTAGGTGGAATATAACACCCCGAAATGCTGACGAAAAGCGCGCAGCTAGTTGAGGTCTGAATAATTAGTTTATATTGTGCCGAGCCATAATTACTCAGCATCACCGTTTTAGGATTTCTGATATAGACCAACTATCCGCTTGTTCTTTATCAACCCACAGCACCACATGAGTGTGATTACTCATAACAGCATAGGCTCATATATCTATAGAAAATACAGGCCCAACAACCCATTTTCTATACAGCCACGCCTATGTTCATAACTTTGCCCTGTTACTTCCCCTTCAATTAACACACTAAAGCCTAGAGCAAAGCTGAGATTTAACTACTTTTTTAGAATGGGTGTCTTGTTAAGTAGTGTTGTTAAGTAAGTGGGTGTCTTGTTAAGTAAGTGCTGTTATTTCAGCAAAACTATTACAATAAATGAAGCAAATTACACTGTCAGTTATTTTTACAGTTAATTAAAACACCCCAAAAAAACAACATAATAAATTTAAAATCATAAGCTTACTATTTGGCACGGTATGTGCTTAGGGGTTTCGGTGTATAAATTGGAATCAGTAAAATATGAAAAAAATAGTACTAGCTAGTATCTTAATGGCCTCTTCTATGGCTAATGCAGATGTAATTGATCTTGACTTTGGTGAGGTTAATCTTGAATCAGAAATTTTGAGTTCAAGTTCTCTAAGTTTTACGTCACCGGCCGCTACCTTTAATGATGTATCTTTGTATGCACAAATTGTTGCATTAACTTTATATAAAGATAGTGGTAGCACAACCAGTGGTTCTGTCGCTGATGATATAATTATTAATCAGGGTGGTAATACGACAACGACTTACGCATTCACTTTATATGAAGATAGTGAATTCACTGAAGTCTTTTCACCTAACTTTGACTTTTCTTTCAATTTATTTTTCTATGATATTGATGGTAATCGCAAATTTGGCAATATTTATTACGATGAAGTGACCGTTTACACTCCTTCAGTTGTTGAATACACCACTACCACAGCACTTACTATTTCTGAGAATTCAGATGGATCTATTACAGCATCAGGAAAAGGAACCAATGCTGTAGATGGACAAGATGGTTTAGACTCCTTCAATCAGGACCAAGCTGATGTTGCAGCGTCATTTACATTTACCAATACGTCAACGGTTGTTTTTGACTACACCATTGTAAACACTTTAAATAGCGGCCATCGTAATCTTTTAATTGACGCTAACAACTTATCTTTTGATAATTTTGATACCACTACTACTGATGTAACCACGGTTTCTGAACCTGGAATGGCAGGGTTGTTGCTGGTCGGGCTAGGCTTGCTTGGCTTACGTCGTCGTAAAGCTATCAAATAATATCTTTAACAATTTACCGAGTAGGTTAGGTGTCACCACCTTCTCCTACTCAGGTGTTAAAAAGCCCCCCTAAATCAGTTGCTAGTAATAAACATTTAAAGTTAGGTCGGCTGAAAGCAAAGTCATTTTCAAAGGTATATTTAGATGACTGCTTAGGTAAATAGTCCATTTCAATGCCTATGTTATGTTTTATTACTCCGAATAATCTGAATGATGAGAGGTATAAATAAAACAATATAAAAAGCGATACCAAAAATATATTCATCGTCATTAATTAAAGGAAATTCAGCTACCTGTAATATCTCTAAAATAGCAAACCAAACATAAAATATTACAGACAACCAAAGAACCACTTTGTCTCTGAAATATAAAAATGCTGAGTAAGAAAATATTAAAGCCAGCACCAACAGAGTTCTTCCTTCAGTAAGAAAAAATAATAAAACTATAAAATATGCTAACTCTAAAACCTTATTCATAAAACATAACGCTAAGCTAACGGAAAAAGCGCCATGCTAAAATGCGAAGCGGCATTGTGTTTTGTCTCATTGAGCGTTTTTTTATGTTTTTTTTCCTATAACGCATGGTTACCAATCGCTCGCATATTCTTTATTCGCTTTAAACGCTTCAACTTCTAAAGGTGCTTTATCGTAACCATACTCTGCTAAATCCGAGAAGTGCTGAGTTATTATCTGGTCAAGACTGGTTCGTTCAATTTGAAGTACATGTACCAATTCATGAGCTAGCTTTGGCCTATTTAGTAAGTAACCATTACGAACATAAATTGAGTATCCGAACACCTGAGCGTTGTTGATTATACCTTCACCAATGAACCCGAGTGCTTCACCTAGTGTTTTAAGCGCAAAGTTTTCGTACGGGAACGGAACTTCATCCACATATATTACCCTTACTTTTTCTGGGTTTTGAATTCCTATGTCTTTTGCTAAGGATAATTCTTGTGCATTTAGAGGTACTCCAGACTTTAAACCTTCTTTATCTATTTCAACCGCCCAATGAATATACTGTGGTAGCAATATATTTGAGATGATTTTCTGGTATGAGAGTATTGCTACAATGATAGCGACGCTCAAAATGAGCATTGTAACCTTGATAAACTTCATGTACTTCAAATCCTTTGTTAAAAAATCCTAGTGGCTTGCGAAAAAACAATCGTGGTAGAGCGGCCCATTACTGAGCCGACCCCACACAGATCCGGACGTGCGGAATTACCGCATCCGGCTCTTCAGTTATATATTCACCCGTGTAAATCACGGCCACTTTAATACCAGTCAACATGGATAACTCTTTTGCTAACTCGTAGCTTCTGTATTTGGAAATACTCTAGCATCTTCTTAAAATTACTCCAATTGTAACTTCGACGACCACTGCGCCTGTTCAGCCATTTGTAAAGACTATGCAATACATAGTTGTACAGCTTGCTCAAACTGCGGCTGTTGTCGGGTAGCCCAAAGTAATTTCTAAACCCTGTGAGTTTGCGCTTTAATTGAGGTAACCAAATCGCTAGCTTCTGCGAGCGTTTGGCTTTGATGAAGTGGTAAAGTTCGCTTAGGCTACTTCGCTGCTTTTGACTCGCAGTTCGTCGCCTTAATCGAGGGTTACCCTTTGCATCAGTGCCCCAGTAAAATGCAAAACCCAAGAACACAAACTGGCGCTTACGACTTGGGTGGAATCGACTAAACCTTATCTGGCTGGTCTTTTCTGGTGCCGTATCCAGTTTGAATTTCTTTAGTCGTTTTGGCAGCACGCTGTAAAACCGTTCGGCATCATTGGCATACTGAAACGCACACACAAAATCATCTGCATAACGTATCAGCATGGCTCTGCCTCTCATGCGAGGTTTTACCTTCTTCTCAAACCATAAATCCAATGCATAGTGCAAATAGATGTTGGCCAACACGGGGCTAATGATACCGCCTTGTGGTGTGCCACTTTGTGGCTTGAGATAATCCCCTTCTGGTGACTTTATTCGTGCTTTTAACCATTGCCCTATTAAGCTCAACAGCGCGTTATCATCAATTGTCAACATCAATTGAAAACTGATCCACTCGATCAATTTAAATGTGATCCACTACTTGGTTGTTTTTTCCATTAAACCTGCTTGTTTCTTTTCTTTAATTCGATAACTTTCTCCTTTAATTTGAA
>NZ_BAAGTF010000054.1:0-9211 GCF_054782055.1 Aliiglaciecola aliphaticivorans | reverse complement strand
TTATTCATGCTGATCTCCTTTTTAGTTTCTTTGCAGAACTATTATGGCTCTGGTTTTTAACTAACCCACGAATAATTGGAGATCAGCACTATTTCAAACTGGCTCAAGGGGAGTCATTATGTCTATGCCTTTTTGACAGATCAGATTAATGTACATACAATGTATGTACGATTTTATTTGAATGGGATGAGGTAAAAGCTGCCTCAAACATTACCAAGCACAACGTTTCTTTTGAAGAAGCGAAATCAGTATTCTTCGATGAATTTGCTATTCAATTTCTTGATATGGAACACTCGCAAATCGGGGAAGATAGGTTTTTGATGCTTGGATTGAGTAACGAAGTAAGACTTGTTTTGGTTTGTCATTGCGAGCGTGGAAATGGTGATGTCATAAGAATTATTTCCGCGAGGAAGGCAACAAAGAATGAGCAGAAACACTATGGTGGCAGTTTATGAAAAATGAATATGATTTATCAAAAATGCAATCACGGAAAAATCCTTATGCAAGCAGACTTAAAAAACCGGTCACAATGAGGATCAGCGAAGACGTGGTTGAATATTTTAAATCAATGGCAGAAGACTCAGGTGTACCATATCAAAGCTTAATTAACCTTTATCTTAGAGACTGCGTAGCCCAACATCGTAAAATTGATATATCGTGGGATACAAAGGCATAACACATATGAGCCTCCGGTTAGTCAATAGGTACTAGTGTGCTTTTGCGCTGCGCTCGCATAAAACAATCAACTCCGTTCCGGCGGCTTAGCTTGGCGTTAACGGCCATGACGAAGTTCTGCACAACATTCTGCACATGTGCTCATTTGCAAGCTAGACAATGTAATTAACGATGCCGATGCCACTGTAATCACTCGTCGTGACTCTGAAGATGCTGTTGTGATGTCATTGGATTACTACAACAGTCTTATGGAAACTGTTCACTTGCTTCGTTCGCCAGCGAACGCTGAACACTTAAATCGTTCAATTGCGCAGTTTAAAGCGAGAAAAACGACTCAGCGTGAACTTATTGATGAGTAACAGGTTATTGTCATGGACTGATGAGGCCTGCAATAGTTACGTTTATTGGCAGACTCAAGACAAGAAAACTTTGAAACGTATCAATAAACTAATTACCGATGTCCAGCGTTCTCCATTTGATGGAATTGGAAAACCAGAAGCCCTTAAAGAAAACCTATCAGGCTTCTGGTCTCGCAGAATAGATGATACCAATCGTTTGGTATACGCCGTGGATGATACAGCAATTACGGTTATCTCGTGTCGTTACCATTACTAGTAAGTGGCGGCGAACAAAAAAATTATGTTACCCATAGGCGCGCTGGGACACAAACAGGCAGGCGGCTTAGCCATTATAGCCAGCCAGTTTGTCGTCCATATTTAAGTATTAAGCGCCAAAGAGGGTTTATGAGTGATTTATCCTTCCTTCCTAAGCCAAGGGTAGCTCTTGTAACTTGGTCTTAAGCAACAGTATCTTACCTCTCGGAAGCTAGAGTCTTAAAAAGGTATTAAACAGCTTAGTAGTCTGCTATCTGCTCAAATGCGGAGGCGTTTGCTAAAGAGCATTATGGCGGGTATATGATGGTAATGTTACCCTGGGGCGTTTAGCTGAGGTTAAAGGGCTGACGTAAGCCTATCTATGCTTCCCTGTGCTATACTTTTCGTCTAAGTATAAGCTCTTTCTACTTGTTTGGTTTGTTCTAAATGTGAATTTAATAATCTTTAATCACTCAAAAGGCGCAGCTTTCAATGGGTTTAGCCTTTTGTTCTTCGGGGGGCGGTGATTTGAAATTAAATGAATGCAAAGCGTTGCAATATTGTTTTAGCGCAATCTTGATAGTGTTTGGTCTGTTCACCAACGCTGCGTTGGCTCAAGAAAAAGCCGTTGATCATGTGCTTTATCAGACTGATAAATTAAAAATTATGCCAGATGACAACGGCAGCTTACAGTCGTGGTGCACGTTGCAGCGGAAGCACGAATTCCCAAAGTACGTTAGGTTACGAGCGGAACATAAGCTTAGCCCTGCTGAGCGTGCTACGCTTTTCACGCCAAATTATGAAACATTTGTAGAACAAAAACTGATACCTGTTATTGAAAACATTTGCGGGCAGGTTACTGGGTTTCAGACGAATTACGATATTCGCTTAGAGATGATGAATTGGTCTCCCAAATTTGGTTACCAGAATTGGGATTTTTTTATTTTCAGGTATCGAGATGGCCAAGTCACACGATACGAATACAAGCCATATAGCCAAGCTAAGGCCTCGATGCCAGCTGAGGCAATATTAGCCTTGACGCCTCAGCCGCAGTTAGATCGTGTCAACAGGTTGCTTGGCAATATCGGGCCCTTCAATTTGTATCCTCACCATGACCCTTTTTGCTATAGCGGCTATGCGCACATTGATGCCGTGTTTAACACGTCTGTGAAAAGCAGAGATGAGTGGGTAACTGCGAATTACGAAGGGAAAGATAAAATTGGCTTTGAGGGTTTTGTCGCCAAAGAAATTCTGCCTTTGGTCCGAAAAAGCTGCAAGCGAGCCTCAGCAATTCAAGTTCACTTTTATAAAGAAGGCTCATTAGCAGCATGGGAAAGAATGACATTCCATCTGGCGCCCCGTGCTGGCATGAGCCTCAAAGCGCACCACATGAGCCAAAAAGCAAAAGAGTATGCAACGCTAAGAATAAACGAGCGTGTGTTTGGGACCTGTACTTCATCACCCTACTGTTCAATGTTGGGCGGGGTGTATTTAGATGCCATTTATCGTAACGATACCGCAGTGTTGAAACGCATTGACCAACAACTGGAGGAGGAGTACGCGCGAAGTGCGGGCACCCCAGCCCTGAAACAGTTTACAAGCTACCTTTTGCAGGCGGGTATTCCAGGTGCGAATAAAACCGACTTTAGGTTACGGCTTCCTGTTTTTCTGGCGGGTAAATATATTTACAACTATAGTCTTTGGGCGACAACCCCTACTAAACTTACTGGTGACCGCACTGCCGCCTGCTTTCGCAAAGGCACTAAGCTTTATGATACCCGCGTAACAACTGAAGTTATTGATTATGAAGACCTTTATGGGAATTATGCTGGCTCTATTGGGGGGATCCAACTAGGCACAAAGTACCGAGTGAATCCTGAATTTCACGCCTTGTGTGACAAAATTTGTGGTGCTGCGAGCGGCGATATTGCCGACTTTATGGACAGTTATTTTGGACTGGAGAAAACGGGCTTAATTTTGGCCGGTTTAGAAACAGCGATTCGGGAGCTTGATTGTCAAAGTGACATGGTGAAAAAGTTTGAGAAGCACTTGATAATGCTCGCAGATAAAGCTTATCGGTGAATTGAGTGACAGTGAAGCCTTTCCATTTTGTTTAGCTGTCTATCTTAACAGGGGTTATACGCTTTAAGAGTTTAGGTAGATGAAAATGAACAGAAAATAGGGTTCCTTCCCACAGAGATAAAAAACTTGCGTAGTCGCTAGCTCTTTGGCAGCCTAGACCCATTAGTGCCTGTGGTTATGAGCCGTGAGTTTGTAGCGGAATTAACAGAAATAAATCATGAGTTTATTTACCATGAAATAGATGGGGCCACTCATAGCTTTTCAGACTCGACACCACAAAAAGCTAAATTAGTATTTTCAAGAACTCATCAAGTTTATCGAAAAATGGTCAACCCGCACCTAACAAGGCTCTAAACTTGCTCCCTTTGGTCGCTGGAACAATAACGGGATGACATACTGCGCTTGTTTTGCCATTCTGCTCTTCGCTCTTTGTTACCGTTAGGCTAGCTCGCACCTTCTTAGAAAGTATCTGAAACAGATAAGCGCCACTACAAATTAACTAGTGTTTATTAGCGTGTTTCTTGGCAATGAGTAGCTCACAAAATTCATCAAATGGTAATGGTCGGCTAAACAAATACCCTTGAGCTACGGTGCATCTGTTGTCTAATAAAAAGTCTGCTTGGTATTGGTTTTCAACCCCTTCGGCTACTACCCCTAACTTTAAGCTATGGGCCATAGCTATCACTGCTAATATGATAGCTTTGTCATTTTCGTTCTGCTCTAGGTCGATAATGAATGATCGGTCTATTTTAAGGTTATCAATTGGCAGTTTTTGTAAATATGACAGTGAGCTATAGCCAGTACCAAAATCATCGATTGAGGTGGAAATACCAATGTTTCTTACCTGATCAAGTAAGAGTTTTACTTTGTCATAGTTATCGATTAACACGCCTTCAGTTAATTCTAGCTCTAAATTCTTAGCTGGCACTCCACTGTGATCAATCGCTTGGGTTACAAAATCGAATAAATGCCTATCTGCCACTTGTCTAGGAGATAAATTTACCGAAATTTTCAATTCAGGCTCATATTGCATAATCACTTTGAGCATTTCCGTTGCCCGACTAATTACCCATTTACCAATAGGGACAATTAATCCCGTTTGTTCAGCTATGGGGATAAATTTGTCGGGGCTAGTAAGATTACCATCGGCTAGACGCCATCTTATTAACGCCTCTGCTTTGGCAACCTGCCCAGTATTCAAATCAACTATTGGCTGTAGGAAAAGTTCAAACTGGTTGTTACTAATGGCATCTTTCAAAGCGCTTTCTAATTCAAGTCGGTATTGAGAAGCCTCTTTGAGTTCTATTGAATAAAAGCACAATTTACTTTTATCTTCTTTTTTCGCTGAAAACATGGCTAAATCAGCAAACTTCATTAAATCCTCGGAATTTGAGGCGTCACTTGGAAAATGCGCAGCACCTAGATTGAGGCCGATCTGAACCTTTTGTTTGGAAGCTGTGTAAAACGGCGGTTGAATGGATTCAATTAGACGATTGGCAACTTCAACACAATCATTTTGCTCTTTACAATCGGTTAATATGATGCCGAATTCATTGCCACCTACTCGTGCACACAAATCCTTTGTACTGATACATTGCTGTATCCGCTCAGCTAGGGTGACTAATATTTGATCGCCCGCCTGATGGCCGTGTAGTTCGTTGATTTGTTTGAAATGTTTTACATCCAAGTACACTATGAAAAATGGCTTGGCTTTTTCAATTTGGTATTCTAGTTTTTGCCAGAAAAACTGGCGATTGGGCAAGTTAGTGACATTATCGTACAGATTTAATTTTTCATTTCTTTGGAGTAAATATTTAACACGACTGACATCGCTGAATATAAATATCCAATGTTGTAGGTTTTGGTTTTCGTCGGTTACTGGGTATAACGCTAATTTCAGCCACTTACTTGAATAAGGCGGGTTATGCCAGAATAGTTCACCATGCCAACGACTACTCGTTCCTATCACTCTCTCAAACTCGACACATTGATTCTTAAACAGTTCGAGTAACTTCTTAAATGGTGATGCCTCAGAGGGTAAGTCGGATGTTTCAAATACACTGTATGAATTTGGATTTTGGATAATTACATTTAGTTGTGCATCGGTAATCACCACACCAATATCAGCATTTTCTATCACCCGTTTTATGGGTTTTTGTAGCGTTTGTAACGTTTGATTCTCTCGCAACACTTGATCGAGGCGTTCATGAATATACTCATGTTGGGCGAGGACTTTATCATTGGAAATTAGTAGTTCTCGAGCCGCTTGAAGGGTTTTTCGTTGTTTTTGATACTCCCCCTCTAAATTGTTGATGACCAAATATGAGTCACCATTTGAAACCGCGGCCAGGGCTTCCAAACGCAATAATTGATCTTCAGTTTGTTCTGACCAAATACCCGAGTGAATTTGTCCTTCACTACTATTTCGCCAGGACTCTTCAGCATCAATAAAAAAGTCGTCCAGATAGGCTGAATTGCCGGCAAACTCGAAAACTTCGCTATCTTTTGCTTCAGGAGCAATAGAATAAAACCAATCTTTATCGCAATGGATAACCCGAAATTGTTTGCCCTCTATTCGTTTTAAAATAGCGCAGTTTATGATGCCTAGTGCTTGAATAAGTGATGGTTGCATATTGATTAATTCAACGTTAGTTGGGCGATAAACTTAAACATGTCTTCAACTTGTTCGCCGGTTTTTGCGCTAGTGGAAAAACTGCGAACAAATTCTTTACTGTAGCCATTCAGTTCACTTTCCGTCCAATGCCAGGCCACATCAAGGTCGCTCTTATTGATAATCAGAATTGCAGGGATATCACTGACTTCTCGTACCATGCGATGAATTTCCATGGCTTCTACAAGACTTTGAGAGCGTGTATGGTCGGTTACTATTGCGTAGGCTGAAGCCCCTCGCAGGTACTTAGGCTGGAATCCACAATAACGGTCGATCCCTTCTAAATCCCAAATCATAAGTTGCACTTGTTCGACGGCTAAATCGACTAGTTTTTTATCAACCTTAACACCAATAGTGGTTAGGTACTTTTCAGAAAAAGTGCCTTCCACAAATTGCTTTACCAAACTGGTTTTCCCTACTCCTGATGGTCCGAGTAGGCAAATCTTTTTTTGGAACATAATCGGGTTGATGTCCTTATTTAATCCGTCTTGAAATCAATAATATTAAAAATGACTTTACGCAAACCTGAGCCAGAAGCTTTCATCTCTACCACTCCCAATCCTATGGCGTTTAAATATTGGGGCTCAATTCCCTGCTCAACTAAATATTGCCGAGCAGCGATGGCTCGTTTTCGACTTAGGGATTGATTAAACTGTTTAGAGCCCGTTGAATCACTTGCGCCCATAATAATCAGACCTACATTTAACTCTAGTTTCTTGGATAATTCAATTGCGCTACTCAGATAACCAGCTAGTGCCCGTAATTGCTCTTGGGCTTTTTCGTTTAAGGTACTCTGTCCTTGTTCAAATTCAATTTGTGTACTGTCTATTTTCGCCGTATTGATTTCGAAAAGAGCCGTTAATATTTCTGGGCTATCCTCATTAATAGTAGCTAATTCTTCAGCTTTTACGCCAGAGATTAACTCATCTGCATAAGTTAACCCCGGAATCGCATATATTTCTGTTGCTAAAGCCACACGTTGGGCATTTGGTAATACGCCTTGTAACACTGGGATTCTTTGCTGCCAATTAACATTTACCTGTGGGTATCGCGCTAAAATCGTTTTTAGGCGAGTTTTTACTAAGGGCTCTTCTAGTGACAGATAGTGTTTTTCAAAGACTAAAATGTTGCTTGCATCCATTTCCTGTTCAAGCAGCCAGTCTTCCACAGAAATCGCATCGGGATCACGCAATACCGATAATTCAATTCCTTGCCAACCCACTCGTTCAAATTTCCCCATAACAATTCCGGGTTGTTGTCCGATTTGTGTAATCTGATTTACTAACTGATTTTGTTGATAATCGTGAAACCCTAAGAAACCCAACCCAATGCATAAAATCAACACTAACAAAATAGCAAGTATCGGCTTTTTATTTTTCTTCTTTATTGCTTCTGGGCGCATCTTAGCGAGTAAGCACTCTTGTAATTGCTGAGAGGTTGCTTCAAAAGGTACAGTGTCGCCATTAAAGTTTGCGATTTCTTTGGCATATAGTTTATGGATGTATTCGTTGGTTATTTGAAATTTGTTAGAGATATCTTGGGGAATATTGCCAGTCACAGCTGCCACCAAAAGTAGTTTAGGACCGCGCTTTATGACCAATGAAAAGTCTTCTGTTTTGATGACTTCTAAGTTTTGTTCTGGAGACTCTTGTTGCGGCTTGAACGAATCAGACACAAAATCATTGATCGCCGTTAACATTGCCGAAACTAGGTCTCCGTCGGCTGATTCATGAACTGATTGAGATGCCGAATTGAGTAAAATTCCGGTTTCCTGATGGATTAACAGCACTTGCTCAACTTTAAATATGAAGGTTTGACTGGCTACATATTGAGAAAAACTGACACCAGATTGCCAAGCTTTAAAGCGCCACTTAATACCTTTAAATGTTAGGCTGTTTTCAATTAAAACGTTGGTTTTTTCTAGAAATTCACTGAGGAAAGAGGTGACGGATTTGCGCACTAAGCGCCCTACAAGGGGATAAAAATAGCCAACGAATTGTTCACTTTGCTGTTTGACTGAGGTTTCCACAGACTTTTGAACCACGGGGGTGAGTATCTTGCTGAACTCGTCATTGTGTTTCTGACGATCATGAATCGCCTCTATTACTACCTCGCTAACCATTTCTCTGGCGTTGTCTTTAATAACTTGCTTAACCAGTTCCTGATTTTTACCCAGTATAATTTCCCGTAGCTGCTGCATAGCCACATCATCTTCACTAGGTATATTCGAGTTGCCACAATCTGCCATGAAAATTGGCTTTATTCTTCGTCGGTTTCTAAGTTAACCGCCATGGTAGCAAGTAGTTTTGCTAACGTTTTTCTATCGGTTTTAGTTGAACTGAGTTCTTTGGTTACCTGATCCAGCCTCTCTAGCGCTTCAGCGAATCGAGCGTCATATTTTTCAGTGAGCATGGCAACCTCTTTGTCTACCCTTGTGTGGAGTTCATCCGTCTCTTGTCGCCCATTGTTATCAGACATCTCTAACTCAGAAGAAAGTTTATTCGCATAGGCATTTAGTTCAGCGGTTTTATCATCATACACTTTGTCCATCGAGTTAACTCTCAACTGCAACTCTTCGAAACCACTTTGCATAGACTTGTTTAGCTCGTTAACCTTGGCTGCCAATTGTTGGTCGGATTGTTGAAAGCGTTCTAGCATTTTATGCTCTAACTCTGACAACCTGTGTTCAATATCCGCTTGCGCAGCGCCAAACACAATTTGTCGTAAAGTAGCCAATTCTGAAGGGGAATTACTGTCGCTTTTGGCAGGAGCATCTTCCTTGGTTCGGTCGTCTGATTTTTTATTCACCACTATCACTTCCTTCTGCTTATATACCGTAAAACAATCATAGCCTAAAAAAACGACTAAATGCACGGGAAATAATTGACACTAATCAGTTTTTTTACTCTAAGATACAGGCTAACAACTCGCTTTCAAAACGATTAATTTTTCGTTGCTCCAATATGGCTGTCTTCTACGATTATTCGAATATGGCTGTTTTCTATGATTGGTATTCAAAAAATTAAAGTATGTATTGTTATTTTTTACAACGTTAATAAGGGTACCTAAGGCCTGTTGATCTTTGCTGTACATATTTCACTCAGCAATACATCGGCAACCACATCATCGAAAATGCCAGTGAAACCATACTGGCATAATTCCTTGCTAACTTTTCATACCTCGTTGATAT
>NZ_BAAGTF010000053.1:0-23657 GCF_054782055.1 Aliiglaciecola aliphaticivorans | reverse complement strand
AATACATCGACTATTACAACAACGAACGCATTAAGCTAAAACTAAAAGGCCTGAGTCCGACACAATATCGAAATCAGGCCTTGGTTGCCGCTTAGAAATGAGTCCAACTTTACGGGGTCACTTCATAAGCGGCTTTTTTATTCTCTGCTATTTGTCGGGCAGAGCAATGAATTCGGGTGTTTTAGCTCCGAGGGAATTGATTTAAAATCCAATTCTGAAACTCATGGCCTAAAGACCCTGCTACAAGGTCGAGGGAATTGATTTACTAACCAATTCTGATATCTATGGCCTAAAGACCATGCTACAACGAGTGTTATGAAATGGTGCCGTTGACAATGGGCTGGAAGGCCGTAAGGCTATCCATGAGAGTGCTATTGCCTAATCCATTGGAAGGAAACAGGCTACTAAAATTGCCTTGCTCGCCATGTAACGCCATATAATTTAAGATCACGGTTTCCACTAGCAAATTTACGTTATTGGCCGCAGGCGTCGCAGCGGTTTCAACGGATGCATCACTGCGCATATAACCAATTTGTTGATGCTGTGCTTGTTGATCTGTGGTGGCGCCCATTAGTTGTGGTGTACCGTTGGGGTTGTAGACTAAAAAGAACGACGCTGCCGTGGAAGAATTATCACCGGTCCAGACTCCTTTTCCTCTGCCATCTTCAGAGTCGTCTATCATCCCGTTACTCGATACCGAGCCGTCGCTGCACACGTACATCATTAGTGGCACGCCAACGCGTGCCGCGTATTCCATGCAAGCTCCCATACAGCGACCCGCGCGTAGGTCACGTGTTTCCCCTACCATGCGATTACCGGTGTGATAATCAAAGCCACCCATGGTAATCGTACCCGCGCCAGCGAAACCGTTCATTACCAATTTCATAACCGCTGCGGTTTTGCGAAACTCACTATCACTGTCAAATTCTTGTTGGCTGAAAATGCCAGAAGAACCAACAATATCCTCATCCAATTCAGGATCAAGAGCAGATGGGTCGCCAAAGCGGTCGGTTATATCCGCACTTTTCACGTAACCACAACGGACCAAGTCTTTAATCACATCATCGGTGCTAATTTGGGTATTCACTTGGCCTAACTTCATGTCGCTGATTCGCTGAATAGACTCCATCACAGCCACTGAGTCTTGCTGGCTTAGGAGTCCAACCAAATCTCCGGTGTCCACTAAGCCAGTCACATCAGAAGGGCGGTCCACTTTAGTGGGCCGTTTGGCAGTATCTATCATTGAAACTGGTGACATGCTATTTCCACCCGAATCGGAATTTCGAGAACCGATTAAGGTTAACAAGGAGCCATCAGCCCCCACTTTATTAATACCGTACATTGGGTTGTGCGGGTTATTACCCGTATCATTTTCAGATCGCGCTGGAATAACGGCACCGTTTATATTGGCGCGGTTAGCTGGATTGACTTTTTCTAGAATACCCCGCAAATACGCGCTGTCGGCATGAAAAGCCAGGCCCAGTTCACTATTAATATAATCACTTAAGCCTGATGTTGGGTTCATAATTGACGGCACCATATCACCCGGTAGTCCGAGCTTGCTGTAGCCACCCGTGCTTAGGAAGTCCATTTGACCACCGCGGCCACCAACCAGCACATTTGAGCCTGCTATATTCGCTCCGCCAGCAAGATCAAAACAAATAAACGGAATTTTTCCTGCTCCTTGAGTTGCAATACCACAGTTGGCTTTTAAGGCTTCTAAATCACTCGATAATGCCGCATTTGCTTGTTTGGGATTGGCAAACATACTAAACACCGAGCCAGCCATTACCGTACCTAAACCTGCGGTAAAGCCCTGGGAAATAAACTCGCGACGCGTGACCGGTTTAGCGTGATCATCATGCAGCAGCTGAGCATCGGTGGATAAATTGTCAAATTTAGTTTTTTTCATATCTACGTACCTAAAACTCGCTACTTATTGGATTCTATTTATTGAATGAGCAGGGCGGCACTACCGATGGTAGCAGCACATGTCGCTTTAACAATGGTTTGTGTGTAAGTGGCATTACATACTTTATCGCCGCTACAGTCAGTTAGCATGTCGATCAAGCTATTCAATTCGTCACTCACCGAATCCCTCTGCGGTTGAGTCGCTATATTGTTACCAATGGCCCTATCTAGCAATGGCGTCAAAATGAGGTTTCGGTCTTGGTCAACAAAAGCCGTATCAGCCGGTTGAGTGAAGTCAAAACCTGTGAAGTAGATTGCCCTTAGATTGTCGTCTTCTACAAGTTGATCGCAATATTTGATTGCCATTTGTGTCACTGCCATTTGATTCGATGCTAAATAGCTATCAATATTGGTGACGCTAGGCAGTTGCTGTTTTAGTTTTTCAAAAGATGCCTTCACAGCAGCGTTATTCGTTGGTACACCGGTGACCACTGACATACTGGCATTGATTTCAGCAAAGTTTCGTACCCCGATATCTGCTTGAGGTTCTAAATCTATGGGGGACGCAGCCGCTGGTGGGTCGGCTTCTATCACAACATTTGTTGCACTACCAAGTTGTTCAAAGGTTAAGAAAAACTCATCGGCTTCGGGACTTTTTTCGATGGCAACCGTGGTTCCTAGGGATGATAGGGCTTGACCTTCGCCGGGGATATAATCGCTATCACTGATTAACACGTCTAAGTTTTGGAAAACTTGCCCTGCGGCTACTTCACGTCCATTTAAGCCGATACGCATCCCTTGCATAGGAACCGATGAAATACTGGCGTTGTCGTCTAGACTAATGAAAAAGGGTTCGGCGAATAGGTAACTGTAACTATCAAACTGACTCACTTCGAGCACCACATAACTTTGCGCAATATTGGTGTGTTCAGTTACGTTGAACAATAGGAAAAACTTCTGGCCGATTCCGGCCGCAAAGTTCTGTGCTATTTGTTCTGCGCTTAAGGTTCTATTGTGCACCGCCACCATGCGAATTGAGCCTGCCCACGGAATATCACCGGACACTTCGTTACCAAGCACAAAGGCATAGGTATCATTCCATTCGTTAAAATTGCCGATCTCTACATTATCAGTTACCCCTGAATGCACACCATTTACATAGATTTGGCGACCATTAATAGGATCATATGTCAGCACCACGTGTTGCAAACTGGATTGCAGTAATTCGTCTCCATCAGCAGTCGATAAGGCACTTTCTCCATTTGCATCGGTATTGCTTGTTCTTAATAGATAGTCATAGTTATACAAGGTTTGACCCAGGGTGAAGTTACGGGTTTGTGCCCCTCCAGAGTAGCTAATAATGCGGGCTGGACCTTCTTGAGTTACGTTTGCCGGTACTACCCAAGCTTCAATCGACATTTCTCCCGTAGCGGTTAACAGGGTATGTAGTTTTTTACTGCTAGCGGTGCTGCCTTGAGCTTTGCCGTCTACCATTTGCAAGCCCCATCCACCAATCCAGGAAACATCACCGCTTAGGGTCAAATCAATGGCGGGTTCAACGCCACTGGTGTCAAACGCAGTGGTACCTGAGCCGGTCTTAAATTCCCATTTGGCAATGAGATCACTTTCAAATCGGCCGCCACCTGTGGCCAAAGTGCCATCAAAAAGCGTCAACGCTTGACTGTTTACCAGTTCGGGGGCTAATTCGGTTACTTCGATACCATCAGCCATCCCTTGAATCGCGGCAGTTAACTCACTGGCATCACTACTACAGTTACTCCAACAGTTATGAAATTCATCCCTAAGGCGGCCAACAAATCGTGAGGATGCTGGCGTGTCTAAACTGATTCTGGCTTTCGACGCTAGGTAGGCTTCATCAACATCACTGGAGGCAAAGTAAGGGGAGATTGGTACGCTTGCTGAATTCGTGTGGCAACTGGCACAGTAGGTTGTTAACAACGGGTATACTGTTGAGGCAAATAAAGCACTATTTTCCGGGAAGTTTTTGTTGGCTCCAGGAGACTTCAATGTGGGGGCTTCCAGCTGGATCTTATTCGCCGTGACATCGTTATCAGCCCAATTAGCGATCCAAGTTGTCATAATATCAGCACAAGCCGAAGGACTGGTTAACCAACAATTGTGGCCTCCAGCCACTTTAGTCACCAAAGTAGAGGTTTCTGGCTCGTCTAAATTTACCAGTGGGTTGGTGGCCGCATAGGCAAGGTTAATATCATCAGCTCTTACAAATTCAGGGGATTGACCGCTTTCTATGTGGCAGGCTCCGCAGCGCTCAGCACTACTTATGTTATCCCATAAATTAAGTTTGTAACTTTGCACATCGTCTGTATTTGCTGGAGGACCGGAATAGCTCTCTCCAGGTTGAGATATAGGGGGAGGGGTTGGGGTTTCTTCTACTTTTGCACCACTCCCACCGCAGGCGCTGAGCAGCAAAGTAAGTGCTGTAATTATGGTGAGTTGGAGTATTCTGGAGTGCAATAAAAACCTCATTGTTAACTCCCTTTACAATAGTTGGCGGCATCTGCAAATACCTGCTTAATCTGATATCCGCTGCCTTGGAAGTTCACCACCATAGCATCCACCTGACTCCAATCTTGACTATCCTGGGGAGCTCGTAAACATACATTTTCAAATACTTTTTTCACCTGGCATTGGGAAAACTGCGCGCTGTGAGCAAGTTCTTGGCCCATACTTTTAGCACCGTTACCGCTGCCGGGCAAACTCTCATCCCAACCTAAATTTTTATTTAATCCCGCGCGCCAATAGTTGTCCCACTTATCATCTTGAATCATAAAACCGTAGGGGAAGTTATTGCCATTGATTTGGTGTTTAGCCGTTACCCGAGAACCGGTTTGAGGATCAATTTGACCTTCTTGATTGTAGCTTAAATAGCCACTCTCCCCATCAGGGTCGGCTTCAATGTCATAATCGTATTCATAATATGCAAAAGCCTGCGCTAAGGGATCCATTCCCGAATGGCAACCGATACAGGAGTTTAAAAAGATTCGGCTATCACCACCTGGGCTGCGACTCACGTCCTGGCGGATACGATCCGGTACACGACTCGTGTCTTTGACGCCTTCTAAATCCGTACATAAATGATTTATTAACGTGAATCGAAACATGGCTCGGTTGGTACCATCTTTAAAAAAAGATTTTGCAGCGGCTCTGGTGGTTAGCACACCAGCCGTTGCATGCTCTGGCAACCCCGTCATGGCTGTTTGTGTGGTTGCAACTAACTCTTCACTGAGATCGACTTCTTGGTCTTCCATGGCTTGATAATGGGCGTTGTTATCGATTCCATAGTCAGGAATGTCGAGGGAGGTATTACCTACGTACAAAATATTGCCGCTTAAAATTAGGCGGAAGTCTATATCGTCCCGGGCCATGCCTATTACTGTTGCAGTGTAATCATTCAAGGGGGCAAAAATGTCAGCTTCTTCGTTTGTCCAAGGCGTTATCCAATTTTTCAAGGTGACATTATAAAAAGCCGGATTATCCATGGCTAAATAGGCCGCTTCTTGATTCTTTCCTTGTTCAATAAGGCCGCTCATCTGCTCAAGGACCGATGAGGTTGCTGGCACACCAGCTAGACGATTATGCATCCGCTGGGCCTGTTCTGTAGGGCCTGCAAGGGCGTTAAGGTGACAGAACATTAAAACCAGAAGCGCTAAACCAAAGAAGTTAGCTGTGAGCCGAAGGGGAAAAAGGCGCGAATTCCTCTTTTTAGATAAAACTGTTTCCAAACTGGTGCTCCTCAATGCGATACACATAAAAATAGTCGAATTTGCCAGCAAGGGTAAATATGACAGTCTACTATTGGGTGTTAATATTTATACCCAAATTACCTTTCAACTTCACAACTTCAAAGAAGGTTAAAGCTCTTGTCGCTATTTCTCATTTCAAAATAGAGGTGATAACTTAGTGACTATATCAAAGAGTCGGAATCTAAGTTATTGATCTTAAGGTAGGTAGCAGTTTCTGGGCCAGTTGCGAAAATTAAGGCTTACAAGGTCATTTTTGCGCTACTGGGAGGCAATAGGGACAGTATTTTCGTATTCATCGGCCTACACTTTTAATCTTCTGGAATCACTTTAATGACTAAGTAATTTAAAAAGTATAATAAAAACAGTAAGGTAGTGGGTTTTAGTGATGGTGGTAATGGCGTGTTGAATCGGCGACACTCTATTGAGCTGTGGGGCGATAACAGGATTTAACAACTTTTTTTGACCTTGATGTTAAGTAACAGGTTATCGCTAAGGTATTAAAAACTATCACTATGCATCAATACTAAAATTGTTTTATTCAGCACTTAATGAAACAATTTACTTAATGGAATACCGTTGAATTGTAATTCAAACTAAATTGACTGACTGATGTATTGACGGGTATTAGCAAATTGTCGTGAAGCAGAGACAGTTTAAACTTGTTTGCTAACGATGGATAATTGATATCTTTGAGTTCCTAAACTCAAGCAAATAATTAACATTCTATACCCGTTGTGAAGCATTAGTTTCCCGCGAGAAAAGGTTCAGCGATATTTATGCCATGTATTTTTAGCCAGATCACAACAGAAATGATTCGTAAGGCCGTGCTTTTGACGGTTGTTTGCGCTTTTGTTAGCAGTTGTGGTTCTGATGAACTATTGGTGACTTCTTCTCAAGAGCCTGATCCTGTGGTTGTCGATATTCCCATTGCATACGTTAAACGTGCTCTCCCCCTTGATGAAGATGGCGTGTTAATTACCGATGATTTAACAGAGCCTTTCGCGTTTTTGCCCGGAGCTGCTCTGTATATAAAACCTCGGGCTTCCGCCAGTGTTGATGAAACCAACATTACTGACCGCGCATTTTATACCCAAGAACAAATTGAACAAGCCACAGTCGATAGTCCCTTAGCCGGGTATGATGTCAAAGATGTGGATGTGTCTTATGACTCTGAACGATTAGTCTTTGCTATGCGAGCGCCTGCCATAGAAGATGCAGATGACGATGAACAGCCCACTTGGAATATTTGGGAATATAATCGTGTTTCCGATGAATTGCGTCGTGTCATCAGCTCTGATATTCAAGCCGAAGCAGGTCAAGATACTGGGCCAACCTATTTACCTGATGGTCGAATTGTATTTAGTTCAACTCGTCAGGCAGGTAATCAAGCTATTTTGTTAGATGAAGGCAAGCCGCAATACCAAGGTTTAGATGAAGGCTTAGATGAATATGCCTCAGTTATCCATGTGATGGATAGCGATGGTAGCAACATACAACAAATCTCTTTCAATCAAAGTCATGATTTAGATCCTGTGGTGCTATCCAGTGGTAAAATTTTGTTTAGCCGCTGGGATCAAGCGGGTAACAATAACAGCATCAATCTTTATCAAATGAACAGTGATGGTTCAGGTTTAGAAATTTTGTATGGCCGGCACAGTCATGATAGTGACCGCACTGATCAGCTATTACAGTTTGTTAAAGTCCGCGAATTGCAAGACGGTACTATTTTAAGTGCCATTCGTCCCTTCCAGAGCGACACCATAGGGGGGGATTTTGTCAGCATTGATTACTTGAATTATATCGATAATAGCCAAGGGATAGCGTCCCAGTCTAATTTGACTGGGCCGGCACAAACCCCTGCACTGTTTGATAATATTGTGATTGATGGCAGTCTTTCATTAGCAGGGCGTTTTGCTTCTGTTTATCCCCTTTGGGATGGCAGTGAACGGGTTATATTTAGTTGGAGCCAATGCCGCGTCTATGATCCTGAGCAAGAAGTGATTGCCGGTGAAGTTGTTGAACGGAAAATCTTGCCTTGTGATGACAGTCACCTGGAAAATCCAGATATTCAACAAGCACCGCTTTTGTTTGGTCTTTGGATGTACGACGGCATTGAGAATACGCAGCTACCTATAGGTGTGCCTGTAGAAGGTGAAATGTACACTGAAGCCGTAGCAATGGGGGAACGTGCCTATCCGGCCAGTGCTCAGATAGCAGAAGAATATGAGCAGGCATTGGCCGATGAAAATTTGGCAAAAGTACATATTCGAAGTGTTTATGATTTTGCTGGCGTCGATTCTTCCTCACAAGGAATTGCTGCCCTGGCAGATCCGACTCAAACGCCTGCTTTACAGCGACCTGTGCAGTTTCTAAGAGTGGTGAAATCGGTATCCATCCCTGATGATGATGTAAGAGATTTTGATGCTTCCGCATTTGGACGTAGTCGCGGCCAATTAATGCGCGAAATTATCGGTTATGTTCCTGTACAGCCGGATGGTTCGGCTTTATTTGAAGTTCCGGCAAACTTGCCTTTAGCATTAAGTTTGGTGGATATTAATGGCAAACGTGTTGGTGCTCGTCATCAAAATTGGCTGCAGTTTGCACCCGGCGAGGTGAAAACCTGCAATGGTTGTCATACCCAGCAAAGCACCTTACCCCATGGTCGTTTGAGTGCAGAAGCGGAATCTATTAATTTTGGTGCAAGCGCAACAGGAGTACCTTTCCCCAATACAAATCCCGCGTTATTTGCTGATTTTGGCGAGACTATGGCGCAAACTGCAGCACGAATTAATGGAGCTGAGTACCCTCAACCAAATCTTGAATTTAATGATATTTGGACTGATCCAGCTATAGCTACACCCGCTGAGTCATTTATCTACTCTTATGCAGACTTATCCTCTCCTTTGCCGATTACAACGGCTTGCGCAACAAATTGGACAAGCCTATGCCGAATTCAAATTAATTATCCTGAATCTATTCATCCTATTTTTGAGGTGACACGACAAGTCATTGCCGAAGATGGCCTGACGGTAATAGAGGATAATACCTGCGTGAGTTGTCACTCGCCAACAGATGAGACAGACATGGCTCGGGTGCCCATTGCACAACTTGATTTAAGCGGCACAGCCTCTACGGACAATCCTGATTACCTGACTAGTTATCGTGAACTTATGTTTGCCGATCTTGAACAAGAATTGCGGGAAGGAGCCATTGTTGATCGGTTAGTACAGGTGCTTGATGGTAATGGAGAGCCCGTTTATGAGCGCGATGAAGACGGTGAGCTTATTTTAGATGCCGAGGGTAATCCTATCCCTATTTATCAAACAGTCGCTGTAGCAAATACTTTGAGCACCAATGGGGCTCGCAGTAGCGCTGCCTTTTTCAGCCTTTTTGAGGCCGGAGGCAGCCATCAGGGATGGTTAAGTCAAGCTGAGTTGAAACTAATCGCTGAATGGCTGGATATTGGCGCCCAATACTATAATAATCCCTTTGCAGCTCCGGCAGATTAGTAGATGGAAATGATGGCAAAGTGGATCGCCCTGATTGGGTTAGTGTTAATGATTAAAGTGGCAAATGCCGAAGAGCAATTTCCTGAGGTTCAGATAGTTGAACCTTATATCGATATGCGCACAGGACCAGCGCAAGGTTATCCAATTTTTCACGTGGCCGAAAAAGGCGAGTGGATAAGTATTCTTAAACGTCGCACAAGTTGGTTTAAGGTGCGAACGGTTAAGGGGAAAGAAGGCTGGGTATCACTCGATGAGCTTAGGTTGACTGTGAGCAGTGTTGGTGAACCGGTGCAGATTGAAGATGGCAGTTTTAGCAGTTATCAACAGCGTAATTTTGAATTGGGTGCCAGTGGCGGTTCCTTAGACGGTGTGCCTTCTTTGAGTGTTTTTGGTGCTTGGGTGGTAACAGAGAATATCGCTGCAGAAGTGAGTTATAGCCAGGCATTGGGTGACTTTTCGGAAAATCAATTTGGGTTATTAAGTGTGACCCATACTACCTTCCCTGAATGGCGCATATCTCCGTATTTTCGCCTTGGTTTTGGACAGATAAAAACTAAACCTAGAGCGAGCTTAGTGCAATCTGGAGAAGAAACCAGAACCAACGATCTATTGGTAGGGGGAATTGGCGTGCGGTATTACCTGGCGCAGAATTTTGTTGTGAAATTTGAATATCAAAACTTACTGGCGCTGACTGAGCGTGATGAAAATGAGGAGCTTGAAGAGTGGAAACTCGGATTTGCAGTTTTTTTCTAGGAGCCATTTTAATTGGCGCTAGCAATTTTGCGTTTGCTCAGGCTGACAACAGAGCCTCTGTGCAGAATGTTATCGAGCCTGATTTGAAACGCCGAGACATAAATGAATCGAATATTGACACTGAGGATTTCGAAATTGGCTTGTTTGCTGGGGTAATTAGTATCGAAGATTTTTCCTCTAGCTCATTAGTGGGGGCAAGATTAACTTACCATGTAAATGAAGATTTTTTTGTTGAAGCGAATTATGGACAAGCTACTGCTGGAGAAACCAGTTTCGAATTGCTAAGTGGCGGCGCGCCTTTTTTAACTGAAGAAGAGCGCGAATATAGTTTTTACGACCTCTCGTTGGGTTATAACCTCAATGGCGAAGTGTTTTTTAGCCCTAATTGGGTATTTAATTCTGCGACATATTTTACCGTAGGCGCAGGTAGTACAGAATTCGGCGGTGATAATCGTTTCACCGTCAGTGTTGGCGCAGGATATCGGTTGTTATTAACTGACTATTTTGCAGTACATGTGGGAGTTAAAGACCACATTTTTAATAGTGAAATTATTGGCGAAGAAAAAACTACCCATAACATCGAGTATGGACTCGGTGCGACGTTTTTCTTTTGAGCCTTTTAAATAACAGAATATTTGACGGAGTATTGTCATGAATTCAAAACCTTTATCTAACTTTGTTTTATTGTTTATTGCGGTAATGTCGTTAACCTTATTAACGGCTTTTACTACCGGTGCTGCTGAGCTGCAATCCGCTCCAGATTTTACTTTAAAGAGTAACAGTGGGGAAAATTTGCGACTAGAGGAGCAGCAGGGCAACGTGGTTATTGTGAACTTTTGGGCGTCTTGGTGCGCACCATGTCGGGAAGAGTTACCACATTTCGATGCTATGCAAAAAGAATATGAAGATCTTGGCTTTACGGTTTTAGCCGTAAATGTAGATGAGCACCCAGAGAAAGCAAACAATTTGCTCAGAGATATTCCCGTAAGCTTTCCTGTATTGTTTGACGACCTTGATAAAGTCAGCAAATTATACGATGTCAGAGCAATGCCGACTACAGTCATTATTGACCGAGATGGTAATAAGCGTCTAACCCATTATGGTTATAAAAGTGGTGATGAAGCTAAATATGAAAAAGTGGTTAAAGCTTTACTTAGAGAGTAAGCACTTACTTTTGTTGAATCTACGGTTTAATAAGTGAATAACAAGGATTGATGATGAATAAACAACTGCTTCGATACAGTCTAAGTGGATTGCTCTTCACTAGTGTGTTGTTAATCAGCGGCTGTGCTACGTCTATTGAGCCATGGGTAAAGCCCTATGAAAGGGATAATTTGGCCGATCCAATTATGAGCGCAAACCGCAATCCTGTTTCCTCTAGTTATACCATGCACGCATTCCAGGCGCGAGAAGGTGCGCGGGGTGCGGAAGGTGGTGCGGGTGGCGGTTGTGGATGCAACTAGAGCGCAAATGACCATGAACCAATCCAAATTAGCCTTATTCATTCTAATCTCGCTATTGCTAATGGTTTCATTTAGCACTTTCAGTGCTGTGTTACCCCAAGAGCGCGCTGATGTGATGTATCATTCCTATGAAGGTGACGGTATGTCCATTGATGGACCATCGGTTTTAGTGCGTAAACAAATTGGCAATAAGGTGTCGGTTTCTGCTAACTATTATGTCGATATGATTTCAGGCGCGTCCATTGACGTCTTAGCCACAGCCAGTCCTTACGAGGAGGAACGCACTGAACATAGTGTGGGTGTCGATTTCTTGCATAATAAAACCTTAATGAATGTTAATTTTACCAGCAGTTCAGAAAACGATTTTGAAGCCCGTTCGGTGCATTTCGGTATATCTCAAGACTTTTTCGGCGATCTTACTACCTTAAGTATGGGCTATTCAAAAGGCTGGGACGAGGTAGGTAAACGGGGCGATGAGAATTTTTTTGAAGAAGCCGAGCGTCAACAATTTCAATTTGGCCTCACACAAGTACTCACAAAAAACATGATTGTTGGTATTAATTTCGAAAACATTTCAGATGAAGGTTATCTAAATAATCCCTATCGTTCAGTTCGATATGTTGATCCCACAGCAGATCGAGGATATCGTTTTGAAACTGAGGTCTATCCAAATACCCGCACCAGTAACGCGGCTGCAATCAACCTAAATTACTATTTAGCTTATCGCGCCAGTATCTACGGTGAAGTGAGGGTATTTTCCGATACCTGGGGAATCGATGCCAATACCTATAAACTTGGCTACATCCACACCTTTGGGGATGACTGGATTTTAGATTTACGGGTTCGACAGTATCAACAAGACAACGCCGATTTTTATCAAGATTTATTTTCTCGCAGTGCTGAATTTAACTATCGTGCCCGGGATAAAGAAATGAGCTCATTCAAAAATACTTCTATTGGATTGAGCGTGACCTACGAATATCAGTTTTCTCCGAGTTCTTGGTTGAAAAAAGGTACCTTAAATTACGAATTAGATCATTTGCGCTTTCAGTATGATGATTTTAGAAATGTTTTGGCTGATGCACCCGTTGGGGAAGAGCCTTTGTTTGAATTTTCCGCTAATGTGACACGCTTATATGTGTCATTTTGGTACTAGGCGACGAGATGATACCGATGAAACTACGCACTTTTATCCTAACAATTGTGCTGTGCGCCACTGCGTGGCATAGCAATGCACAACAAGCCGGTGGCGATGAACAGCAAACGGTGGCAAAACAATTACAGCAATTGAGAAAAGAAGTCATTGCCCTTAATCGCGATTTATTCGTACTTGAAGAAGATTTACTTTTCCCGTCGAGCACTCAGGTGGTCGTTTATCTTTCTGTAGATGTAGGTACTTATTTTAAGTTAGATGCTGTAGAGCTAAAAATTGATGACAAAGTCGTCACTGAGTATCTTTACACAGACCGCCAAGTCGATGCCCTTTATCGTGGCGGCGTGCAACGTTTACATATTGGCAATTTGGCCCAAGGGGAGCATCAAATTAGTGCGTTTTTCATTGGATTAGGGCCTGAAGGCAGAGAATACAAGCGAGCAACTAGCTTCAACTTTAATAAAGACAGTGATGCTAAAGCGTTAGAATTAACTATCAATGACGCTACCGGTAGCCAACAACCTGAATTCAACGTGGTAGAGCTTTAGTGACAGGAATTTTGGCAGATGCTTAAACCCTATCTAAATCGACTAAATGCTTCGCTATCAGTATGTGCTTGGCTACTGTTTAGTAGTCCTATTGTGGCGGCGCAAAAATGCGAGACAGGGTTAGTCGATAAAGCCTATCAAGAAGTCTTATACTACTATTTTCAACACGATTTTTATCAGGCATTAACCCAGTTCGAAATTCTTCAGCAGGCCTGTCCAGATTCCTTATCCAGTATTAGCCAACCAGGGGTTGACCCCTATCTACTCAAGGGCGGAATCAGCCTAGCCTATGGTTTAGATGATCAAGCTGCTGATATCTTTAGTCGGTTATTAACTACTGCCGCCCCGTTAGAAACCCAAATCCAAAGCTGGTTTCTTTTAGGCAAATCTTTGTTTGAGAAACAGCAATACCAAGCGTCCGCCAATATTTTAAACAAAATCACCATTGATAACGCAGATGAGTATTTGCATACATTAGACAAAGACCAGTGGTTGTATATGCAAAGCCAACTTTTTAATTGGCAGATCACCCAATCTATTACCGCCGCACGGGACAATAGTTATTGGTTAGACGAGTTATCTGAAGACTCGGTTTATCGTCAGTACGTGATTTACAATCAAGGCTTGCATCAATTGCAATCTAATCAATATGCCGAAGGGGTCCAGACCTTAGAGCAAGTAGGCTTAGCTGATAAGAGTTTTTTGGATAGTTTTTTGGGCGGCTGGTGGTCGCCATTGACGGTTGTAGATCAAACTGAAACCGATGCACTTCGAGACAGAGCTAACCTCACTATTGGCTATGCCCATCTTAAAAATCAGCAAGCATTGGAGGCATTAGACGCATTTAACCGTGTGCGCCTTGGTAGCTTAGACTCAGATTCCGCATTACTTGGTTACGGATGGGCAGCGGCGCAGAGAGAAGAATATCAAATTGCCTTATCAGCATGGCAGCGTCTGCAACAACAACCTCGCAGTAACGAATATGTAATGGAGTCATATTTAGCTTCAGCTTATGCGTTTGAACAAGCATTTGCGCCCACACAGGCATTAGAAAATTTGCAGCGAGGATTGCAACGCTTTGCCTCTGAAAAGCAAATGCTGCGTGCAAATCAGCAGGAAATTAATGATCAGTATTTTATTCAACTAGCTAATACCGCTGACTGGTCTGAGCAAATACCGGCCCACTTATCGTCGATCATGCTCAGCAGCGAGTTTCGAAATCAAATGAGCTGGCTTGAAGAAAGTTTAGGATTACAAAGTCGATTTGATAGATGGCAACAGCAGCTTAATACATTCAGTTTAATGTTAGACGAGCGCGAAAAGGAAGCACAGTCAAGACAGCAGACCCTTAAACAAAGTGATTTATTATCTAAATTACAACAATATCAAGGTCTACGGGAGCAATTGCACACTAGGTTAATCAACGCAGAAGATGAACCGCGAATTTTATCCGATGAACAAGAATTGGAATGGCAATCTCGGCTAGAACGGGCTAAGCAACGACACAAAGAAATCAGTGAAGCCTGGTTGAGATTAAATAAGAAACCGTTAAAACCCCGCTATGTTGCGCGCTTAAAACGGTTAGAAGGGATTATGCTCTGGAATGCCTCTGAATCTTATTCAACACGGCGTTGGCAAGCACAGAAAATGTTAAATGAAGTAGACGAGCTAATTGCACAAACGGCTCAACAGCAAAATCAGCTTATTGCACAATTAAACAAGACACCTGAATACCCAGCACAACGTCAAAGAATTGCGGAGCTTCAACAAACTCTTGAGTTACAGCAACAACAGACTCACAGAATACAAACTCAACAGTTAGCCAGTTTAAATGCATTATTTAAGGAACAAATACAACAACAAATCGACCAATTAGAGAATTATGAACTGCAAGCTCAGTTGGCCATTGTCAGACTCAATGACAAGGCCTTCAGAAAAGCTGAAGCCGATAGACAGGGAGCCAAACAATGAGCCATCCTGTTTGTCAGCTAATGTCCTTGTTTTCACTCACAACCTTGCGCTCGTTTATTGTCGTCTTGGGGAGTTTTTTCTTAGCAGCATGCGCTGGGTTGTTTGACGAACCGCCCGCAAGCAATCCTGTGGAAAAGCGTAAGACCCTGGGAGAGTTGTATTTCGAACCCGTTTCCTTGAATCATGATCCTTTGCCAGATCAGGGGCTGAAGACCTTACGCGATGCCTATGTCAATTTACTTGAAATTGTGGATGATCAAGAAACCATTAAAATTGTTCAGTATCGTTTGGCTGATTTAGAAGTCTTGCTTGCAGAGCAGCAACAAGAGGTTGGCGCTTCCCCGTTAGACAGAGGCGTATACGACTTAGCGATTGCTCAGTACCAATCTATTTTGGAGCGTCATCCACAGCAGAGGGAAAATGCAGAAGTACTGTATCAACTGGCCAAAGCCCATGATTTACAAGGTGAGTCCCAGCAGAGCTTGGACGTTATTGATGAGCTCCTGAGACAATATCCGAATACACTTTATTTGGCTGAATTACAGTTTAGACGAGGTGAAATCCTATTCAATAACCAAGATTATGTCAGCGCTATCCAAGCC
This sequence comes from Aliiglaciecola aliphaticivorans, assembly GCF_054782055.1. Classification (NCBI taxonomy): domain Bacteria; kingdom Pseudomonadati; phylum Pseudomonadota; class Gammaproteobacteria; order Alteromonadales; family Alteromonadaceae; genus Aliiglaciecola; species Aliiglaciecola aliphaticivorans. Next base: position 7,962 of record NZ_BAAGTF010000053.1, on the reverse strand, counting down.
TATCAAACCGTCCTTGATCAAGGACCGAATACTGATTATTTTATGACCGCTGCATATATGTTGGGCTGGAGTTATTTTAAGCTGGAATTGTATGAAGATGCGTTAATAGCCTTTACCCAGTTGCTTGACCAAAAGCTACCCAATAGTGTGATTGATTCGCAGATGTTAAGACAGTTAAATGCGCAGCAACAACTAGAAAGGTTGCCAGTAGGCGAGAAGCGTTTAGTCAATGACAGTATCCGTATTATGGCGTTGTTGTTTTCCTATCAAGGTGCTGAACAAAGTGTAAAAACCTTCTATCAGCAAGTAGGGGAGCGTCACTATGAGTATTTACTGTATGATCGTTTAGGCCAACAGTTTTTAAATGAAGATCGGTTTCGAGACAGTGCATTGGTTTATCGCGGTTTTACCGACGTACATCCTGAACATAATCAAGCTCCGGTCTTCGCGGTGAAACAAATTGATGCCTATATCCTCGGTGAATTTCCCACCTTAGTGTTGCCAGCCAAACAAGATTTTGTTGACCAGTATGGGATTAACGGACCTTTTTGGCAGGAATGGGGACAGTTGATTCAAGAAGATGTGAAGCCCTTTCTAAAAAAATATATTCAAGAACTCGCACAGTATGAGCACAGTAAAGCTCAGTTACTAACTAAGGCGGTTAATCAACCCACCCAAGAACAGTTAGATAAAGTTGCAGATAATCGTCAAAAAGCACAGGTGGCTTATGCCAAGGCTGCCAGCCTTTATTGCGAGTTTATTGAAACCTTTCCCTATGATGACTTAACGCCGCAAATAACCTTTAACTTGGCAGAAAGTTTATTTGAAGCGCAAAACTATCAACAAGCAATTGTTGCGTATGAACGCTATGCCTATGAGTACCTCAACGAACCCAAAGCTGCAGAGGCAGGATATGCGGCCATTTTGGCGTTCAGGGCGCTGCGAGAAGGTCTAACCGATGCCAGCTTGCAACAACAGTGGCAAGATGAACAACTCGCCAGCCAGCAACAGTTTGTGAATCGCTTTGGCGCTGATCCCAGAGCCGTTGATGTGCAGTATGACACCATGCAGCAGCAGTTTGACCTGCAACGTTATTTACCTGCAATTAGAAGTGCTGAAACGATTCTGGCTTGGCAGCCCGAGGTCAATCCCGAACGTAAAATGGCGGGGCAGTTAGTAATTGCCCATAGTGAGTTTGCTCTCCAGCAATATCAGCAAGCCGAATTAAGTTATGAGCAAATTTTAGCCCAGTTAACCCAAGATGATCCCAGATATAACGATATGCTGGAACGATTGGCAGCAAGTATTTATAAGCAGGCAGAAGCTAATTTAGGCAAACAATACCTTGCATTGGCAATTGAAGATTTTTTGAGGGTGATTGCTAAAACCCCCACAAGTAGTGCGCGGGTCAATGCGCAATATGATGCCGCTACCTATTTAATGGAAATGCAGCAGTGGCCTGAAGCCATAGGTTTGCTTGAAGATTTCAGAGTACGCTTTGCGTCACATCCTTTGGCCGAAAATATCCAAGAAAAATTGATATTCGCTTATCAACAAAACCAAAATTGGTTGCCAGCTGCAGACGAGTTAAAACAGTTATGGCAAGCCAACCCAGATTCAGAAGAAGGGCGTGAAGCTTTGTATATTGCCGCTCAATATTATCACAAAGCCGAGCAGCGGGACTCTGCTCTTGATACGTACCGTACCTACGCCCATCGCTATCCATTACCATTTGATGAAGTCACCGAAGCACGTTTTCAGATGAGTGAGTTTTACCTGCAAAGTAATGAACCGAGCAAACGTCGCTTTTGGCTCAAAAAGCTCATTCAAGGAGATGCACAGGCCAGTGTAGATCGCACTGACCGTTCTCGTTATTTAGCGGCAATGGCTTCAATGGTTTTCGCTGAAGATAGTGTACAAGCGTTCAATCGGGTGAAATTATCTTTACCATTAAATAAAAGCTTAAATAAAAAGCGTCAGGTTTTAGATGAAGCTCTGTCGGCCCTAAATGCAACCTTAGAATATAAAATTGCGGAATTTAGTACAGTCGCCAATTTTAAAATTGGTGAAATATATGGACAGCTCGCCCGGGATTTAATGGATTCAGAACGACCTAAGGGGTTGTCCGCACTAGAATTGGAGCAATACAATATACTGCTAGAAGAACAAGCTTATCCATTTGAAGAACAGGCTATTAATATTCATGAAGCCAATATCCAGCGAACTTGGCAAGGTGTGTATGATCGTTGGGTAAAAGAAAGCTTTGATGCCCTAAGTGAGTTGTTGCCTGGCCGCTACAATAAACAAGAACAGTTGTCGGAGGCCAATAATGGGATCTTCTAACTCTCAGTCAACATATGCTCAATTACTGTTTCAAGGTTGGCGTGTTTATGTCTGCGTTGCACTGATGTTGGGTTTGTCAGGTTGCGCTAGCATGGACAGTTTGTTTAGCAGCCAAGAAACATCCGAAACTAGAACAGCAGAAATTGAGACTGACCAACAAGATAGTGCCGCTACTAACGAGCCTGAGGTCGTCCCATTGGATCCGATGCAGGCCAAGCTATTAGCGCTCAGATCACAACCGAACCTATATCTATCGGGTTCAACGCCAGTAACCGCAGCAGTCAAATACCAGTTCGACCAAGCCCTCGCTGCCAAGCGTTCTGGAAAACTCAAATTAGCCGAGCAGTTGTTACAAGCGTTAATTGTTGAAGAGCCTTCTTTATCTGGTCCCTGGGTACAGCTTGGGGATCTAAACATGCAACAATTTGCAGATAGTAAAAATACTGATCTGCAACAAAAACAAGCCTATTTAGTGGCCGCTAAGGACGATTATCAAAAAGCACTTAGTTTAAATCAACACAACTATTTTGCTCACAATCGTTTAGCCAAAGTGTTTCGAGAAATGGGTGAGTTCGAACAAGCAGAACAACACTATTTGTATGCAATTCAGAGTTATCCTGCTTATGACAATGCGTATTTAAATTTGGGTATATTGTATGATTTGTATTTAGATAAAAAGCAACTGGCCCTTGAAAACTATGAGCTTTACCAAGCATTTCAAGATAAACCTAAACGACAAGTTAGGGGATGGATTGCAGACTTGAAGCGACAGTTAGCAAAAACTCAAAATGGAGTTAACCAATGAAAATTGTCTTAGCCATGATAAGCTTTTCATTCATTACTATTTTTAGTTCTGTTAGTGTGATGGCACAATCTGAGCAGCCAGTTTCCGATGCTAATCAAACTAACACACAAAAAACGCAAAAAGTGACTGAAGTGAACGGTAAAATACTGATCCAAGATACTATTCGTGGAAATAGGGAACAACCAAGAGTGTTGTCTATTGTACCTTGGCAACCTCCACGAGATAAGGCATCCCTACCAAGCCCATTTGTTAAACGAATAGAGCAGGACTTTGTGCCCATCGACCGTGAAGAGTTTTCCCGAAAAGTAACGCACTTTGAACGAGCAAAGGGTAAAAAATAAAAACGTAACGGCTTAACACCTAAGCAGAAAAGTTATTAAATGTATTAACTGTGTGGTTAATCCCATACGCTAAAGTCAGGCAGTAACACGTAGACTGTCGGTATTGCAAAATTAAGGTAAATTTATGGATATTATAGTTCGCTTCTTTCAAGAAGGTGGTTCCTTTATGTTTCCCATTGCTGTGGTTCTGGCATTAGGCGTCGCTATCGCAATTGAGCGCTACGTGTTTTTAAGCAATGCTAAAAAAACCAATCAAAAAGCATTTAAATTAATTGAACCTATGTTGGAATCGGCTAACTACGAAGGCATTTTAACCTTCGGTAAGTCGAACCGTGCCCCCATAAGTCGCATTATTGGTGCTGGTATTGCCAGAATGTCTTTAAGCCAGCGTCGTGAAGATATTGAATATGCCATGGAGGAAGGTTTGATGGAGACCACTCCGCGTTTGGAAAAGCGCACCGCTTACCTAGCCACATTGGCAAATATCTCCACCTTGTTAGGTTTGTTGGGAACCATTATCGGCTTAATTGCCGCGTTTTCCGCAGTTGCAACTGCCGACCCATCTGAGAAGGCGAGCTTGCTTTCACAAAGTATCTCAGTCGCTATGAATACCACCGCATTTGGATTGATTGCGGCTATTCCGTTGCTAGCTTGTCACTCCATATTACAAACCAAAACCACCGAGATTATCGATAGTATGGAAATGGCCGGGGTGAAATGTTTGAACACGCTGATGGGGCGTCAAGCAATTTCTAGTCGTTCTCGTGATACGGATTAATTTCAGATGTTGGGCAGAAAAAAACGTCTGCAAAAGCAGGATGCTGAACTAGATATCACGTCTTTTATGAACTTGATGATAGTGTTAGTGCCAGTGTTGCTGATGATGATGGTATTTTCACGGATCACTGTGGTAGAGCTCACATTACCAGAGCTTGGTGAAGCATCTGAGCAATCTGATTTGGATGAAAAAGACAAACAGTTGGAAATTATTGTGCGCCAGACGGGGCTCGAAGTGTTTTATCCGCAAGGCTATTTGGTGAAAACAATACCGAATGTTGAGCAAGAGTACGATTATGAAGCCTTGCAATACGTATTAAAGCAAATTAAACAAACACTTAAAAATCAACAATTAGAAAAAAATCAGGCCACGCTATTACTAGAGCAAGATATTCCTTATCAGGTGATTGTAGCCTTGATGGATACCACCCGTTCTTATGACGAAGTGGTGGTGGCGTCTGTGGTACAGGCTGAACTGTTTCCGCAAATTTCTTTGGGTGATGCGCCAATCGAAATCCCATCGAATCCATCTAACCAAACCCCATAGCAGAGGATAAGCGATGAAAAAATCAGTACGCGCCTCTCGTATGGAGAGACATCACAAACGTATGGCGCAAACCTCAAAACTGAGTTTAGTGTCATTAATGGATATTTTCACCATACTGGTGTTTTTCCTAATGTTTAATGCATCAGATGTACAGGTTTTACAAACAGACAAAAGTGTTAAGTTACCTGAATCTAATGCTGATACCGCGGCACAGGAGACGTTAGTATTGTTGGTTAATGCTGAGCATATTTTATTGCAAGGTCAAAAAATGGCTGATGTTGCCCAGGTTATGTCGCAGCCAGAGGATATTATTCCTGCTTTAGAAAAAGAACTCACTTATCAAAAGAATCGTACAAAAATTATTGCCGTCGAGCCTAATGAAGAAGAGGATCCTAACGAGATTGCACGGGCTATTACAATTATGGGCGATCAAGCCATACCCTATAGTTTGCTTAAAAAAATAATGCAAACATGTGCGCAAGCTGGCTACACCAATATTTCTTTGGCAGTGGAGCAGAAACTACCTGCACAGGGGGAGCAATGAGCACCCTAAGTCAAAATCCATTTAGAAGTCAGTTGCCTTGGTCTTCCAGTGAACAAGAAAATACGTTTTTTAATAAACTAACCTTAGGGGCTTTAGGGATTACCCTCATTTTGGCCTTAACCGTTAAGTTGCAACAGTTACCCGAGCAAACGCGGGAAGAGAAAGAGCGAGTGCCTCCTCAACTGACACGAATTATTGAAGCACAAAAAGTTGAGCCACCTAAACCCATAGAGCCGCCAAAACCTATTCCGGATGAGATCCCTGAAGTGAAAAAAGATCCACCGAAAGAAGAGCCAGAACCGCCAAAGCCAGAGAAAAAGGCGGAAAAGCCCCAAGAAAAACCTAAAGTAGAAGTTGAAAAACCGACTGATGCTGAACTCGCCAACCAGGCAAGGGAAAAGGCGAGCCAAAGTGGCTTGCTGCAATTTACCGATGATTTAAACAGTATGCGCGATCAAGCCAATATTAACAATTTGGCAGATACCGAAATGATCCAGGGTGCCGGTAAAACCAATGAGCAACAACGGGCTTTTGTGGGAAAAAAGGTTGCGGATAAAAGTGGTGGTTTAAACACCAGTGCTTTATCTAGCGATGTAGGTGCTAGAGGGCAATTAGAAGGTCGAAAGACTACAGAGTTTGATGCGCCCAATGAAGGCTTAGCGTCTCTAGCGGCTAAAGAATTAGTGACCGAAGATACGGTGTTAGGAAGTCGAGATATTGAGTCGATTCGTAAAGGCTTTGATGCAAGCAAAGGGGCTTTGTACACCATTTATCGCCGCGCCTTAAGGGATGATCCAAGTTTGCAGGGTAAAATTACCGTTAACTTAGAAATCGCACCAGACGGTTCTGTGAGTAAAGTCACTTTGGTATCCAGTGAATTGGATTATCCAGAATTGGAAGAAAAGCTACTGAATCGGATTAGATTAATTAATTTCGGTGCAGATCAAGTGACTGCCACCATTTTGGATTATTCCTTAGATTTCTTCCCATTTTAATTAACGTGTTACCAATGATGCTTGGTTGTAGCTCCCACCTGTATATAACCCCTGTAGCACGGACTTCAGTCCTTGGATATCAGCTTGCAGTGATTTAGCCCCTGTAGCACGGACTTCAGTCCGTGGATAACAGCTTGCAGTGATACCGTTTAAGGCCACACCTCCACGGCATAAATACCGTGTTATCAATGATGCTTGCGTGTAGCTCCCACCTGCAATTCAACTCATCTACCTCATCGCGATAATACAAAGCAGCCGACAAATATTGTATCTATTCATTAATCAACGTAAACTGCGCGCCAGAGCTGGTCAAGACAATCGCCGCCTTGTTACTTTCGGGTTTTCAAGGGGGAGGAAAGTCCGGGCTCCAACGGGCAGGGTGCCAGATAACGTCTGGGCGGCGTGAGCCGACGACAAGTGCAGCAGAGAGAATACCGCCTAAGCGCGCAAGCGCCGGTAAGGGTGAAAGGGTGCGGTAAGAGCGCACCGGGCCACTGGTAACAGTTGGTTGCAAGGTAAACTCCACCCGGAGCAAGACCAAATAGGGTTCCTTATGGTGCGGCCCGCATTGGAACCGGGTAGGTTGCTTGAGCCAGTGAGCGATTGCTGGCCTAGATGAATGATTGTTAATCTCTTTGAGAAATACAGAACCCGGCTTAATGACCAGCTCTAACTAAAACCTTAAACCTTTAAAAATCAATTGGTTATGGTTTTGAGTTGTAAATTAAAAAGAGTGTTACAAACAGTGTGACACAAAATGAGACACAATAAAGTTCCCCATACTATTTTAAGAAATGGTATTTACTACCTCAATATTCGTAATGGTAATAGTTGGCTAAAGATATCACTTCGAACTAATAAGCCATTGATTGCATTCGAAATTATTGCTACCTTGCTATCATTCTCAAAGTCCGCAAAACAGCTCACAGTTATGGATAAAGATAAAGTTCGATTGCTTATAGATTCGACAAGGCAAAAAATCATTAATGCCACTAATGCCGTTCTAGATAGAGAGGGTGAATTTGGTGACGAGTGTCTAGATCAATACATGCGTTATTACCACCGAATAATGCAAGCTGTCGAAGGCTCTTCTTCTGCTCCATCTAATTTTAGTGAAGAAGTCCCCCAGCCAGATTCATTCAGAGAGTTTAAATTAAAACGAATTTTTAATTCAGATATTGAAATTAAAGATCAAGCAAGTTCTTTATTAAATAGATTAATAAAAATTGATGATTCTGGTTATCGGGAAAAGCCCTATTTAGAAAAAGATTACGTTGTAGTGCAGGATATTTTAGAAGAAATATTAGTAGTAGCGAAGCATATTAAATCTTCATTAGTTAAGGGCAATGTTGGTGCGGCAAAGGAATCGATTAAAAACTTGCCTGATGTAGACACTTCACCTGATTATTATGAATGCAAAGACCGATTTTTAGAAGCTGGTAAATTAGGAAAACTTTCTAACACTAGCAAAGGGAAAAGGGAGCTGTAATCCCCCCAGAAAGTCGGAGCAGTTTTAAGTAGAAATTCCCGTTAAACTAAAACGAAGGAGTTTTCTATGCGTAAATCGAGATATACCGACAGTCAGATCCTGGCGATCATAAAACAGAATG
>NZ_BAAGTF010000052.1:0-31153 GCF_054782055.1 Aliiglaciecola aliphaticivorans | reverse complement strand
TTTTTAGCTCAACGGATATTGCTACATAAACGTTTTAAAGTCACAGCAGCAATGCTCCTAGCAGCGCAAAATGCGCTACTCAAGGAAACAATATGTGTATAAAAAATGTGGGGAGCCTACAGGCTTTAGCCCCGAGGTTCTGTTAACAACCATCAACGCTCCCACGGGATAAATCTGTATTTGCTCAATATACCCCAGCGGCCTTAAATAACTGTAAATGCACCTTAACCAAGGCATCAATGTCTCGCTGGTAACCGCCACCAATCACCGCGGCGACGGGCAATCCTTTGTGTTCACACAGATCAAAAACCATCTTATCTCGCGCATAAACGCCTTGGGTACTGATACACAATTGCCCTAGATCATCATCTTCATGAATATCCACCCCAGCGTCATAAATCACAGCGTCGGGTTGGAAATTATTGACCGCAAGATTCAACGCACAATCAACCGTATCTAGATAGACCTCATCTGAGGTGCCTTTGGACAATGGGAAATCATAGTCAGAGACTTGCTTTCGATGTGGAAAGTTCTTTTCACCATGAATAGATACGGTTTTAACGTTGGCATTTCGCTCGGCCAACTTGGCGGTACCATCACCTTGGTGAACATCACAATCAAATATCAAAATCCTATCCACACTTGGATTTTGCAGCATATTTAATGCACTGAGATATAGGTCATTGACCATACAGAAGCCCGAACCAAAATTCGCGAATGCATGATGATAACCACCCGTTAGATTTATTGCCTTGCCAGACTCTAAAGCGAGTTGGCTGGTTAAGATAGTGCCACCCACGGCAGTTAAGGTGCGAGTAATCAACTGTTCTGACCAAGGAAATCCTATTCGCCGCATGGCTTTAGCATCCAGAGTACCAGTGGTAAGTTGCTGAACATATAATGGATTCAAAACCGACTTTAAACGTTCAGCGTTTACAGCTTCGGGTTGCTGAAAACTAGACTCGGGAACACCAAATTGGCGCAGAGCATCATAAATAGCCTGATATTTTTGAATTGGAAATCGATGCCTCACCGGTAAATCAAGAATCGAATAAATGGGGTGAAACACCAAAGGGATCATATACTTCCAACATTTAACATTAATCTAACCGCTTATTCTTCTTGCTCGGTCTGTTTATTCACCATGACCCGATAAACAATAAAAAGAATAATTGCAGCAACAAGTGAAGTGGCCGCCAAGCCAGACGGCTCTTTCATCATTTGCAGCGCACCTTCACCGAAAAATACAGCACTTAAACCTAAAGGCATAATACCGACAGTCGAGCCAAATGCGTACTTCCAAATATTAATTCCCAAAGAACCGCCAATTATACTCGTAACGGTAAACGGAGGTGTGGGAGCCAACCTCAATGCAAGAACCGCCCAAGCCCCTTTATCATCCATTTTGTTTTTCACTTTATCTAAACTATCACTGACTCTTTGACCAAACACTTCTACCCCCATGAATTTACCTACACCATAGCCACTAAGGCTCGCCAGTAAAAATCCAGGGATACAAATTAGCAAACTAATCCAGATATTAAACACTAAGCCTACAGCGAAAGCCATTAAAGGAATAGGGATCAATAAACTACCGCCAATGAAAAAGATCCCCAGAAAAACTAAAGCAGTGACTAGGTTTTGAGGCACACTATTGGTCAATTCAGTGATCTTATCTATGCTCAAAAATTCTCCCAAAGGAGTCAAAAAATAGGCTGCTGCTAAACCGACCAAAATCAATATAAGCACCCCAAGTTTCATCCCATTATTTTTATTCATTGTCCCCCTCCTTTTGCCCTTTTCGGTTTTTCGCCTGTTGCACTAACCATTGAAAAATACTTCTGTGGGTTTTCATATAAAACAAATACTCAGGATGCCATTGCACGCCGAGTACATTGTCACTGTTTTTACTCTCAATAACCTGATTGATACCGGCTTTTTCTTTTGCGGTAACCTCCAAAGACTCTGCGGGCTGAGCTATAGCTTGGGAATGAATCGCATTAACACGGATGGGATCATCACCAACAATATCGTTAATCAAAGTGTTGTCTTTGGTATAAATCACTTTTTTACGGGGAAAGGGACTGCGGATCCGCATTTTTTCCTGTAATAGAGGCAAGGTAGACTGGTACATGCTGCCGCCTAGTTCCGCATTAAGAAGCTGGTGTCCTCGGCAAATCCCCAAAATAGGTTTGTCTTGTTCCATAGCATAATCGATAAATTCTTGCTCCATTGAATCTCGAGCTTTATCATACTCGCTGGTTGAGAACCTGCTTAAAAGCTCCATGGGATATACCAGCGCTTCTTTGATTTTCAGCCATAAAGATCGCTCGACTTTAGGTAACGCCTGCTTAATGTAATTATCAGGATGAATATCAGAACCTCCACCAATAATGATGCCATCAAAATCAATTTGACCGCTGAAATCATCGGGCGTGACGCGAACAGGAACCCCACCCGCCAAGCGAACGTTCAGGGCCGTAAAAAGCCAAGCAGTCAGACCAGAACGATTGGGCCCTGTCACTGCGATTTTCGGTTTATTATTCACTGCCATACACCCACCCAATGTAAAAAAATTGATTATGTTAGGTTCTAAATCAGCCCCTAATAAGGTTAATTAGCAAAGAATGAACCAATTTCAACAGCTCCTAACAAGCCAATAAAAAACACTATAAAATCATACACTTAAAAATAAAAACAAACAAAACCCAGCAATCTAAAACGAATTTTTTTGTTTGCAAAATGAATTAATTTCAAACATAAATGTATTTTTTCTATGGCAATGCCTAATTGATGGTTGAGTAACGATTCTCTTTAAACGTAAGACTTTTTTTGTCTAGCAAACAATGATTTCAAAACAAGCGGTTAGACAGTGTCACTCTGTATTTATTAAAAATGTTAATTAACATTTAGGTATGTCGATATTGATCCTGTAGACTAGCCAGATTCGAGGTTTACTCTGTTAACAAAATGGGACGAAATACATGTCTAAGGTTAAACTGCAAGATATCGCAATCAAAGCTGGCGTCTCAATGATGACCGTCTCAAGAGTAATGAATAACGATCCCAAAGTCGGTGCAAAAACCCGCGAAAAAGTCAGCAAAATTGCCAAAGAAATGCACTATAAGCCCAATATAGCGGCGCGACATCTGGCGAGTTCTCGATCTTATTTCATCGGTTTAGTTTGCGAATACGCTAATTATTCATACGTGAGTAAATTTCTAGTTGGTGCCCTGCGAAAATGTCGTACTAGTGGTTATCATATTATATTGGACGAAGCCACTAGTCACCGTGAAAAGACCATAGCCACTATAAAAGATCTCATTTATGTGACTAAAGTAGACGGATTAATTTTACTCCCCCCGATTAGCAATATTCCTGAAGTTGTCGATTTATTAGTATCGGAAAACATTGATTTTGTGCGTATCGCACCTGACATTAATCTAACCGCTAGCCACTATATTTGCATTGATGATTATCAGGCGGCGTTTGAGGTTACTGAAAAGCTTATATTAAGTGGCCACAAACGGATTGCACATATTATTGGCAGTCCCAGTCAAGGGGCAAGCAGAATGCGTTATCAAGGGTATTTAGATGCATTGCGCTCCAATCAGTTAATGATACCACCGGAGTATATTGAACAAGGAGATTTCACCTATAAATCTGGCTTAGACGCGGCAAAGCGATTACTTGAACTAACCAACAAACCTGATGCAATATTTGCGGCAAATGATGAAATGGCAGCAGCGGTTGTTTCCGTCGCCCATATGAAACATCTAGATGTACCCGAAGACGTTTCCATTGTCGGCTTTGATGACACTGAACTTGCCACTACTATTTGGCCGAACATTTCAACGGTTACACAACCCCTTGAAGAAATGGCTGAACTCGCCATAGATATCCTAACCACTACCAAAACGCCCACTCCCCCCAAAAAACCTAAAATGTCTAGTATGCGTCATGTGCTGGAATATCAATTGCAGTTAAGAGACTCAAGTAAAAATAATGTTAATTTAACGTAAATTCATAATTGACAAACGAAACCTGACAAAATATTGTTAGCGCTAACATTTTATTGAAAACGTTCGGTGATTAATGAAACTTATAATAGCGTGGGCATTTTTATTCTTTGTAATTGGCTGTGTGTCGGGATGCACTCAATCTAGCTCGACTCACACAAACTCTGAACTAGTGACAGATGTTTCATTGCACCAAGCATTTTCTCCTTATTTTGATGTTGGCGTTGCTATCAACACGCAACAAGCAAATGGCCAAGACAGCCAGTCAGTCGCCATTGTGAATCAGCATTTTAATACCCTCACCGCCGAAAATGATATGAAGTGGGAAAGCATTCAGCCGACCTTAAATAGCTTCACCTTTGAAGCTGCAGATGCCCTTGTTGAATATGCAAACGCCACCCATAAAAATATTATTGGTCACACCTTAGTTTGGCATCAACAAACGCCTGATTGGGTTTTCGAGGACGAATTTGGCCAACCTGCTAGTCGTGAACTTTTGTTATCGAGAATGAAAGCTCATATTTTTGCGCTGGCAGGCAGGTATAAAGACGATATCAAAGGCTGGGACGTAGTGAACGAAGCGTTTAATGAAGATGGCTCTTTAAGGGACTCGAAATGGTCACAAATTATCGGTACAGACTTTATCGAAAAAGCCTTTGAATATGCTCATCAAGCTGCGCCAAATGCCAAGCTGTATTACAACGATTACAATTTATATAAAGCCCCTAAAATGGACAGCGTGATAGCGCTAGCTAAACGCCTTAAAGGAAAGGGGATACCCATAGATGGAATTGGTGAGCAAGGTCATTACGGCTTGGAACCTCCCCTTGAACAACTGGAAATCAGTATTAAAAAAGTGGCCGATGCGGGTTTAACAATAATGATTACAGAGCTGGACATTTCGGTTCTTAAATTCCCTGACGAAGAAAATATGGGGGCAGACATTTCATTAAATTTTGCCCTTAAAGATGAATATAATCCTTATGTAAATGGCATTTCGAAATCCGCTTATTCTAAATTGGCTAACGCCTATAACGATCTATTTAAGCTGTTTATAAGCTATCACCAACATATTGACAGGGTCACTTTTTGGGGTGTTTCTGACAATGATACATGGCGTAATAACTGGCCCATGCAAGGCCGCACCGACTATCCACTGCTATTCGACCGACATTATCAAGCCAAAGCTTTTGTAAATGACTTAATGGCGCTAGCCAAACAATATCAATAATTTAAGGTAAGTATTTAATGGTAAAGGTAAGCGTTACTGAGAAAATAGGCTATGGCCTGGGCGATGCAGCAAGTAACATCGTGTTCCAGGTAGTGATGGGCTTTTTGCTGTATTTCTATACCGACGTCTTTGGCATATCCGCTGCGGCAGTGGGTACCTTATTTTTGCTAGTTAGGATTTTTGATGCCATAACCGATCCTGTTATGGGTGGGATTGCAGACAGAACCGATACAAAATGGGGCAAATACCGTCCCTATTTATTGTGGTGTGCAATTCCATACGGTCTGCTAGCGGTATTGGCCTTTACCACACCCGATTTTAGTGACACGGGAAAGCTGGTATACGCTTACATTAGCTATACATTATTGATGACCGTTTACACAGCCATCAATATTCCATATTCCGCCTTAGGTGGTGTAATGACTGCGTCGCCCACTGAACGGGCGTCGGTTCAATCTTATCGGTTTGCACTGGCCATGGTAGGTGGCGCGATTGTGACGGCCAGTGTTTTGCCATTAGTTGACTATTTTGGTCAAGGCAACGAACAACAAGGTTTTCAAATGGCAATGGTCACGTTATCCATTGTCGCTGTGCTCTGTTTTGTGGGTTGTTTTTCTTTGACCAAAGAGCGGGTAGAGATGCCGAAATCCCCTGCCAACCCTATTCTTAAAGGAATTTGGCTCGACTTTGCCAAAATGCTGCAAAATGACCAGTGGCGAATCATCGCAATTGTTAGCTTGTTACTGCTTATTAGCGTGGCAATGCGTGGCGCGACAACCCCCTTTTATGTGCAATATTACTTGCAACAAGAATCGCTAATTACGCTGTTTATGACCAGCGGTATGGTTGCAGGTATAGCCGGCGCTCTGAGTGCGAACTGGTTAGTAAAAAGATTTTGTAAAGTCACACTTATGCGTTTGTGTGCGCTGGGTATAGTGGTGGCCAATGGAGTGTTGTTTTTTGTCCCCCGAGACTCAATGGAAATCGCCTTGGTGTTTACAATACTAGCCAATTTTGTCCACATGATATTTACCCCTCTATTATTTTCTGCCGTACCGGACACCGTGGACTACGGTGCCAAAAAATTAGGTCAAAGTGCCATGGCGATGGCGTTTTCCGGGCACCTATTAATGATCAAACTAGGCATTGCATTAGGTGGAGCCTTTACGGGCTGGATCCTCGCTACATCTGGCTATCAACCAAACATTGAGCAAAGCGAAACGGCATTGAATGGCATCTTATTCTTGTACTCTGCAAGCTCTGTTATTGCCGGCCTTGTGGTATTTGCTTGTATGAAATTCTACAAACTTACACGTGATTTTAAGGAAGCGTAAGAATGACGACCCCGACTCAACCTATGATACAAAACCCAATACTTCCAGGTTTCAACCCAGATCCGAGTATTGTTGCAGTGGGCGATGATTTTTACATCGCGACGTCCACCTTTGAATGGTATCCAGGTGTGCAAATTCACCACTCAAAAGATTTAAAAAACTGGCAATTGGTAAGCCGTCCATTAAATCGAAAAGCCTTGTTAGATCTGCGTGGTGAACCCGATTCTTGTGGTGTTTGGGCTCCCTGCCTTAGCTATCATGACGGCTTATTTTATTTAATTTATACCGACGTAAAACGATTCGACGGTGACTTCAAAGATGCCCATAACTATTTAACCACTTGTGAAACCATAGATGGTGATTGGAGTGATCCCATCTACATGAACTCCAGTGGCTTCGATCCTTCCTTGTTCCATGATGATGATGGCAAAAAGTGGTTCGTCAATATGGTGTGGGATCACCGCCGAGAAAAAAATAGATTCGGCGGTATCTTATTGCAAGAGTATTGCCCTGTTAAACAAAAACTAGTGGGGGAAATTAAGAATATCTTTGCGGGTAGCAAACTTGCTTGTACCGAAGCACCTCATTTGTATAAACGTAATGGATATTATTATTTATTAACAGCAGAAGGTGGCACGTTTTACACCCATGCAATGACACTGGCTCGTTCTAAGAATATCGATGGTTCATACGAACTAGACCCGTACGGCTACTTATTAACCGCTAAAGATAATCAACATTTGCCACTGCAGCGAACAGGTCACGGTGACTTGTTTGAAACAGCTAGCGGTGAAACCTATCTTGTGCATTTATGTGGTCGCCCCTTGTTAGGCGAACGGCGCTGTCCCCTTGGCCGTGAAACCGGATTACAAAAGACCTATTGGACTGACGATGACTGGCTAAGAGTTGAGAATGCAGTCACAGATGGCTTACCCACAATGGAGGTACCCGCACCGAATTTGCCCGAACACCCTTGGCCAGCAAGTCAAACTCAGCATGACTTTGATTCACCTCAGCTGCCAATTGAGTTTCAATGGTTACGTACCCCTAATCCCGAGCGTTTATTCAGCTTGTCCGCCCGTTCCGGTTATCTACGTTTGATTGGCAGAGAGTCCATAGGTTCATTATATGAGCAAGCCTTGGTTGCTCGTAGGCAAGAAGCTTTTAGCTATACAGCACAAACCGCCATGGAATTTTCACCCAGCAATTTTCAACAAACAGCTGGGCTTATTTGTTACTACAACAGCCAAAAATTCCATTACTGTTATGTGTCCATCGACGATGAAGGCAACCGTTTTGTAGATGTAATGAGTTGTTTAGGCAACCCTGATTTAACCCTAACATTTGCCCTTCGAGAAGGTCATACCGAACCTTGGGTGACAGACGAGCGCTTTATACTACCCAGTCAAGGGCCGGTATATTTGCGAGCTGAAGTGAACCACCACAAGCTCAACTTCTCTTTTTCAACGGATGAAATACATTGGACTAAGCTGCCCATCAACCTCGATTACAGCATTATTTCCGATGAAGCTGGCAGCGGTGAAGGTGCTCATTTTACCGGGGGATTTGTCGGCATGGCTTGCCAAGATCTGTCAGGACAGCAATGCACTGCTGATTTTGATTATTTCAACTACAACGAGCAATAAGTACAAAAGAGCATGATTACCCTCGAGACGTCACTTTTTACCTTATGTTTAAGCTCGGCGATGTATGCCGTTCAGGTTAGTTCAATGACGTTTCTCGTTAACAAGTATTTTAGCACCACATAACGGCGGCTTTTTAGGGTTGCTAGTGGTAAAAAAATGACCAACAAAACACATTGAAATATTAAAACCAAAAATAGTGATACGAACTTGGAGTTTAACCGTGAAGCATAAAAACCAATTAGCCGAACTAAAACGTAAGCCTAAACCTCGTTTTAATAAGTCCATGATTGCTTTAGCAATAATGGGTTTTAGCAGCCAAAGCTTTGCTCAAGATGTGCAGCCAAGCCCTGCAGCGGAAGACACAGATGTAGAAATCATCAACGTTCGAGGAGTGAGATCAAGTGTTATTCGCGCCCAAGAATTAAAACGTGAAGCAGACACCTTTGTCGACGCAATTACCGCATCTGATATAGGAGCACTTCCAGATCGAAGCGTACTTGAGGCAATGCAGCGCATACCCGGCATTTCAATTGAACGTTTTGCCGCAGCCAATGACCCCGACCACTTTGGAGTAGAAGGCAGTGGCGCGGTGATCCGCGGTATGTCAGCTACCCGCAGTGAATTCAACGGTCGGGATTCGTTTACAGCAAATTCTGGAAGAGGTCTGAGTTTTCAAGATGTTCCTCCTGAATTAATGGGATCGGTACGAGTTTATAAAAATCAGAGTGCGGACCTGATAGAAGGAGGGATTGGCGGTACAGTGAGTCTGCATACGCGCCTGCCTTTCGATTCTGATGAGCGTATTGTCGCGGTTTCTGCAGATCTGACTTACAGTGATTTGATAGAATAAACCACTCCTAGCGGGTCCGCCATGTTTAGTGATAGTTGGAGAACAGATGCTGGAAAATTTGGTTTCCTAGTCAACGTCGCCACGTCTGAATTGGAAAGCCTGTCTCATAGTATGCAATCTGAAGTATTTTTAACCCGCGATGATTTGGTCGAAGGTCAGACGGTACTTGCTCCTAATGGTGGCAACTTTGGAAAAAATAATATAAACCGAGAAAGACAAGGCCTTGCCCTAGCCGTTCAATGGGAAAGCCCTGATCGTCGTACTTTAGTGACTGGCCAGTTTATGCGCTCTGATGCGACCCTAGCTTGGACTGAAAATACGTTCAGTTATCAAACCGATATGAACAATGGCGCTGAAGCGGATGGCCTGAGACGAGACACTTACCCGCTAGATGGCACGCCTGCTTATGAATTTGATGATAGCGGCACTTTCGTCAATGGCACTATCACCGACCAACGTGATGGAGGCTGGCGTTCAAATGGAAATGATCAGCAACGTGTGCCAATTGCTGCGGATTGGGGAAACCCTTCAGTACCACAATTCGGTAATACGTACCAAACAACAACACGTACTAAAGAACAAAGAACCATTGTTGATGACTATGCATTCAACGTGAAATTCAGACCCAATGACACTTGGTCCCATGAGTTTGACGTACAGTATATCGATGCCACAACCAAAGACGATGATGTCACCCTATTCTTAGGTACTCAAGCCAATATAAGTTTGAACTTAAAAGGAGATGTGCCACAAATAGAACTTTTAGAACCATGGAATGGACACCCAGGAGGTAATGGACAAGAAAGTAACCCTGCTTTTTTCCAAACCAAATCTTCATATTACTGGCGCTCAGCAATGGATCACTACGAACGGAGCGAAGGTGATTCCGTTGCATTTCGCTATGATACTAAACATATTTTTGATAGTGGCTTTTTCTCTTCGGTCAAAGCTGGAGTTCGTTATGCAAAGCGTGAGCAAACAGTGCGATTTTCAGCCTATAACTGGCAATCACTGGGCGCAATATTTAGCAATGATATAGATGGTGATGGATATGCTGCAGCCTGGCTAGACCTGCCAGCAGCGGCAAGCTTAAATGATGAGGTACAACAAGTTAGTTGGGACAATCATCACCGTGGAGACAATGTAATCGTGCCCGGCGGCACAACCCTACACCCATCAATTGCGTTAGTCCAAGACTACGCTAATTGGGGAAGCAGACTGGCAGATATAGCGTCAGATTGGGAACCGTTATCCGAGCGACAAATACAAAACGGAGTTGACGCCAATGGTAACCCCACTTATGAGCAATTAGACGGACCTTTTAGACCGGCCGAATCGAATACCTTTGTGGAAACCAATAAAGCCGCCTATGTGCGCTTTGATTTTGAATCTGATAACTACAAGTTCCCTTTTAACGGCAACTTTGGTATTCGTTACATTGAAATAAAGCGGGAAACCGAAGGCGCTGTTACCTTTCCTAATCTCATTCCCAATGATCCAACGGACACATCTGATCGCTTAAATTATTTACCTGCAGATGATCTTGCATTTGGTAATTATGGTACCTCGATGCTTAACGATGTCTACACAGATGACTTCATTTTGCCTAGTTTCAATCTAAAAGTAGAATTAGATGAAAATTTAATTGCTCGCTTTGCCGTGTCTAAAGCCATTGCTTATCCAGATACGGGGAATTTGAAAAACTACGTGAGTATTGAGGATGGCATCTTCGTTACCGACCGAACAGAACCAGAAGAACCTGGCGGTGAAGCAATCATTAACGGTGCAGATGTAACCACCTGGGAAGGTAATTCAGGCAATCCTTATTTGGCTCCCATGGAATCGATTCAATACGACCTTTCCCTGGAATGGTATTTCAGCGAATCAAACTCTCTAACAACTACCTTATTTTACAAAGATTTGAGTAACTTCTTTGTGACTGGGGCAATGGATGAGCAGTACACCAATAATGGGGTGACCAACACAGTGAGAGTGCAAAAGCCACTAAATACTGACGAAGGAACAATGCAAGGTATTGAATTTGCTTATTCGCAATTTTTCGATTTCTTACCATCTCCTTTTGATGGTTTAGGGGTTCAGGCTAACTACACCTATATTGAAGCTGAGGGAGTGCCCAACAGTAATACCTTTGAAACTGAACCTGATGGACAACCCAAAGATGGGCCAGCGGAAGCCGCATTTGATTCGCTACCGTTAGAGGGGCAATCTAAACACACCGCAAATTTAGTGTTAACTTATGAAAAGAATGACGTATCAGCGCGTATGGCCTATAACTGGCGGTCGGCATACTTGTTAACCGCAAGAGATGTTATTGCGCCCTATCGGCCTATTTATAATGAAAGTGCAGGCTTTCTTGATGGCTCTATTTTCTATAACGCAACTGACAATATTAAGGTCGGGATTCAAGCTGTCAACTTGCTAGATACGGTGACTAAAACAACCATGCAAATAGACGATGAAGGCACTCGAACCGGTCGTTCCTGGTTCGTAAACGATAGACGATTCTCTTTTGTAGTTAGAGCAACCTTCTAGTTAAGTTAGCAACGAAGTACAGGTTCGCGCACCCAACAGGGTGCGCTTTTAGGCTCAATTTCGATGAATAATCAAGTGCGCCAGTAGAATAGGAAAATATATGAGTGAACACCTAATAAAGAACATTGTTATTGTAGGTGGCGGGACTTCAGGTTGGATGACAGCAGCCGCCCTTGGCACTTTGCTCCGCCAAGAAGGCATGAATATCCGGTTAATCGAGTCTAGTGATATTTCGAATGTCGGTGTGGGTGAAGCGACAATTCCTCAAATTAAGCTCTTCAATGATCTACTGGGGTTAGACGAAGATGACTTCGTTAGAAAAACCCAAGCCACCTTTAAACACGGAATTGAATTTGTAAATTGGAAGAAACTAGATCACAGCTATATGCACCCATTTGGTACGTTAGGTTTAAACTTTGAAGGAGTTGAATTTCATCAATTTTGGCTAAAAATGTCGAAACTTGGTAAAGCTGGTGATTTACAAGATTATGCCTTCAATAGTGTTGCCGCGAAATCCGGAAAGATGATGCGCTCCATCGACACACCTAACTCTCCATTAAATAATATCGCCTATGCCTTCCATTTCGATGCAAATTTGTATGTAACATATTTACGAGAAATAGCTGAGAAACATGGCGTGAAACGTACTGATGCCAAGGTAACCCAAGTCAATTTGCGTAAAGCAGATGGGTTTATAGAAAGCCTATTATTAGATAGTGGCGAACTGGTTGAAGGAGAACTATTTATTGATTGTAGTGGTTTTCGCGGCATATTGATTGAACAAGCGCTACACACAGGTTATGAAGATTGGAGTCACTGGTTACCTTGTGATCGCGCCGTTGCAGTGCAAAGCAAAACCATTGAAGCGCCTGTTCCCTATACCCGCTCTACCGCGCAAAAAGCAGGTTGGCAATGGCGGATTCCGTTGCAACATCGTGTAGGCAATGGACATGTCTATTCATCAAAATTCATGAGCGATGAAGAAGCCGAAAAAATCCTTTTAGACGGTATAGATGGAGAGCCATTAACCGCACCACGAATAATTAGATTTAAGACAGGTATGCGAAAAAAATTCTGGAACAAGAATTGTGTCGCAATAGGTTTGGCTGGCGGTTTTATCGAACCCTTAGAATCAACGGCTATCCATTTAGTCCAAAGCGGTATTTCTCGACTGATGAGTCTTTTCCCGTCAAAACAATTTTTTAAACCTGATGTGGATACCTATAACTCACAAGCTGCGTTAGAGATGGAACGCATCCGCGACTTTATTATTTTGCATTACAAAGTTACAGAAAGAGACGATACGCCGTTTTGGGATTACGTTCGTAACATGGAAATACCTGAATACCTGCAAAGAAAAATAGATTTATTTAAGGCAAATGGCCGCATATTTCGTGAAGATGAAGAGTTATTTAATCAAACCAGTTGGTTAAGTGTGATGGTTGGACAGGGCATATCGCCTGAAGGTTATCATCCAATGGTTGATGTACTAAGCGAAGCGCAAATACAAAAACGTATGGAAAACGTGAAAACTGTGATTGAAAAATCTGTCGATTACATGCCCAGCCAAGCACAATTTATAGCTCAATACTGTGCAGCCTCGCCAATAGACAACAACCCTAAAACGGATTGAGAAGGTATAATAGGGTTAAATTGAATAACAAGCTTTTTGATTAACCCTTTGTATTCTTTAATGCTAACCAAGGGATTAAATTAAAGAGATTACTTAGGGTCATAGATTAATCTAAAGGGCACGTATGATTACTCGCCGCTAAATTACATAAAAATGTATCATCCATTTGCTGTTTCCAAAACAAAAACTGGGGTTCTTCCACATCAAATGCCCATACCTTTTGAATATGATAAAAGCTTTCTTGACCTTGCATCATTAAATGGATCATACGGGCCACAACTTTACCATTGACTTCACAACGCGTTTGCCAATATGCAAAAGGGATATTATTTATTTTTGGATGAGTCATATTGATGGATTCAAATGCCTGGCAATGGGATTTACCCGGTGCATCTAATTCAATGCGTTTTTGTTGTAAGTTTTCTTGGAGTTGATCATAAATGCTAACGGCAAAAGTATCCGCCCAACGCTGACCTTTCTTCTGCCACATATTGGAACGATACCGGTGGTCTTGCTTTTGAAATAATTGCCAAGACTTAAGCTCTTGAATGGAAGGTAAAACTAAGTTTTCCCCTTGATATGGGCTGTTTTGACTGGCGCAAGCCGAGAGGACAGTTATGAATATTACAGTCAGTATCAAACGCATAATGAAAGACCCAGCAGCGGAAACACTCTAACTATATCCCAACACTTCTAACTAGTCTGTGAATTCATGAACTTGTTCAAATTCTTTTGGCCATAAGAGCTCACAAATTCCTAAAAACTCGGCATTGCAGCGACTGCTAAATAACTTGGTTTTGCCGCCTTCTTGGCATCTATTTATCATGTCATTACGTTCTAAAACGGCCAAAGTCTGGCGGGCAATGGCATCGCTGGTATTTACTAACTGCACGTCATCACCTGCAATACATCGAATTTGCTGGCCCAAAAAACCGTAGTGAGTGCAACCTAACACTATTTGATCAGCCCCTTGGCTAACTAATGGCGTGACATATTGTTGAATTAATTGTTGGGTCGCGAGGGAATCAAACTCCCCCGCTTCAATTTTTTCCACTAAGCCATCACAAGCCTGAGACAAAACCTTATTATGAGTTTTTAATCTAGCGACTAATTGCTGGTATTGCTCACTTTTAATGGTGTTGTGGGTGGCCAATACGCCAACAATGCCTGATTGACTAGCATTAAGCGCAGGTTTTATGCCGGGCTCAACACCAACAAACTCAATGGGATAGAGTGCGCGTAATTTAGCAATACAGGTCAGTGTAGCTGTGTTACAAGCTACAACTATGAGTTTGACTTGCTGGGCCATTAAATATTCTACGATGGCCTGACAGCGCTGCAAAACAAAGTGTTCAAGCTTGCCACCATAGGGAGCATTGGCGCTATCGGCAACGTAAATGACATTTTCATGGGGTAACATTTGTCGTATTGCAGCGGCGATGGATAAACCACCAACACCGGAATCAAATACACCTATGGCAGCATTACTTGCAGAAGTTAGCAAGGGTAGCCCTCTCCATAAACAGACGACCTTAGAGGTCGTCTAAAAAATCTTCAAAGTTTTCGCTTTCTTCTTCCGGATCGGTATTCAAATCAGATTGAGGTACCTCACCGTCTGTGACGCGAAATTCGAGATTCTGGAAGTAGGCGTTCTTCACGAAAGCATAGGGATCAAGTGATTGTTCCAATTGCCCTTCTTGCTCCATCAGTTGAGCCCGGGCTTCTAACACTTTTATACCGGTTCGCACCGCTGCGACGTAAAATGACAAATCTTGCAGTGGAAAATATGCCGAATCCACAAAGTCACCGGTTAACGAACGAAGATCAGTGGGACCATAAGCCGGCAACATGAGGTAAGTACCCGTGCCCACGCCATACTTACCTAATACTTCACCAAACTCTTCTTCTTGTCTTTCTATGCCAATTTCTTTAGCTACATCAAATAGACCTAAAATACCCACGGTGGAATTAAGTACAAATCGACCTAAACTGGCTAAACTTCCACCGACTTTGCCTTGCAGCAGATTATTCACGGAATTTGACGGTTCTTCTAAATTCAGCGCAGCGTTATGCAATCCTTGTCGTGCCGGTTGCGGAACATAGTCGACGTAAACCACGGCAGTGGGTCGCAGAATATATGCATCAAGCACATCATAGTTAAAGTCCCACATGGTACGGTTGAAACCTTCCAGTGAGTCACGGGGATCATTATATTCGACCGCTTGAGTTTGTCCATTCACTGCCTGCTGTGAAGCACATCCACCGAGCAAAAATGCTGCAACTAATAACAAGCAAATTTTTGGGTTCATTACATCACTTCCTTATCGATAACAATTGATTGCATGATCTGATTACCTGCTTGCAGCGTGACTGTCACTTCACCCTGGAGCTCGCCTTTGGCTTGAGCTACATTTTCATCCAAGGAAATTCGCGCCACCAACCTTGCATTTTCAAGCTGGGATAATTTAAAACTCGGTAACATTGCATTCGCATCAGACAATTCAACCTGCAGTGGCAAATCAGCCAATCGATTTTTAACCACCGCGGCTGGCATTCTCACCGAACCATTGGCATCTTGAGCAAACACAAAAATAAACGCATTTTCAGGTATTTTAGCCACTAGTTCGTCAGATATTGAGACCGTAATTAAAACCGATGTATCTGCATCTGCAACCTCAACAGCTTCATCAACTTGGGGGGCAACAGACCCTTGACTAAGTTGGGCGATACGGTTTTCAACCTCAACCGTCATCGGATCATCGGCCGGTAGTATTAGTTTTAACTGTTGCCAGCTACTAAGGGCTTGTTGTGTGTCACCTAACTGAGTAGAGGCCACTGCTAACATGCCGATGGCGTTCATATCTTGGGGGTTACTCTGAACCATTGTTATTAACAAGCGTTGTGCCTTACGAATATAATTCTCTTCACCAGTCATCACCAATGTTTGGGTATAACTGGACAATACACCACTGTGCTCTGGCGCTAACATATAGGCCTTTTCAAATGCTTGTAAGGCAGACTCTAAACGATTTAAAGATGCGTGCAGCCTACCTAATAATAACCAACCTATATAATCATCGGGGGCATTTGCTAGTTTACTACGCATGGCAAGACTGAAATCGTTCAACTCATCTAGGGTGACACTGGAGTCGCCTTCTATCACGATTCGTTTCGCCAATTCAGAGGATTGTTGTTTCACCTCTTGCCAATGTTGTAAATCACTTACTTCATTGCTTTTGTAGTACAAAATTGCACACAAAATAACGCTAATACTGATCCCTAAAAACAACGGCCAAGAACCGGCTTGTTGTTGATCTGGACTGCCAACAGTTTCATCCACTAGAGCTAATTTTAGCTCTTTAATTGCAATGTCTTTATCATCAGCAGAGATTACGCCTTCATCCACTTCACGACTCAGTTCTTGCATTCGCTGTTTAATAATTTGAGTGTTAGTCAACACATCTTGGTGATGTCGATTGCGTTTAAGTAACCAAGGAACAACTAAAATCCCCACAGCAATGGCCGACAACATGGCAAAACCCAGCCAATAACTAGTCATTCTCTTTCTCCAATAACGAATCTGCTTTGGCTAAAACATCTTCATCAAAATCATTCACTTGTTTCTTACGTTGAGTCAAAACGAACCAAGCCGCACCGATGACGAAAATTACCGGTAACAACCATAACCAAATAGTTAGTGGCGTCACTGGCGGCTGATAAGATACAAAATCACCATAACGGGACTTCATAAAATCGACGATTTCTGCTCTACTTTTGCCTTCGTTCAGCAATTCGTAAACTTTACGTCGTAAATCGTGGGCAATCATGGCATCAGAATCAGCTATGTTTTGATTCTGACACTGAGGACAGCGTAGCTCCTGGGTTAGTTCCAAAAATAATTTTTGCTTCACAGGATCATCAAAGTTGTAGGCTTCTTCCAGCGCCCAAAGAGGACTAGTAACTAAAACAAATAACAGTATCAACTTTTTCATTGGGCCATTAACTCATTGTATAGAGGTGCGATTTTAGATCGCCAAACCCGAGTATTAATATCACCAATATGATGCATTCTAATCACGCCTTGTTTATCAATGAGGAAGGTTTCAGGTGCACCGGTGACCCCTAAATCCAACGAATAATCTCGCTTTACATCAAAAACATTAAACTCATATGGGTTGCCCAATTGCGCCAACTTTGCGGTAACTTCTTGTTGAATAGTTGGGATACTTTTTATCCCGAAATCAGGATCGGTATCTTGGTCGTAATACAAACCAATTATACGTACCCCCTGTTGACTCAACTCTGTTAGATAAGGTAGCTCAACAGCACAGGTGACACACCATACTCCCCACACGTTCATCAAAGTCACTTGGCCTTCAAATATGGATGGATCATAAATCACATCCGGTTGCATCAAATCCGGTAACGCAAAATCAGGGGCGGGTTTATTCAAGACAGTAGAATCGAGTTGTCTCGGGTCACCGTATAAGCCCTTATATAAGAAAATCGATACCAACACAAACAAGGTTATTGGTATTAAAAATATCGAGATCTTTTTCATACTTGTCCTTGTACTTTGGTTGCTAACGCCTCAGAGCTAGCGTCGCTGACAAGCTTGTCACCACCTAAACGTTTTTTCACTTTGGCCACTTTAGCCATGCGATAACGCTTATCGGAAATCGATAGAATTCCCCCTAAAGCCATGATTAAGGAACCTGCCCAAATCCAATTGACAAAAGGTTTGATATAGATTCTGACAGCCCAAGCGCCATCATTTAATTGCTCCCCTAAGGCAACAAATAAATCTCTGGAGATTCCACTGTCGATTCCCGCTTCGGTCATACTAGTTCGTTGTACCGGGTAAAAACGTTTCTCAGCTTCTAAATGAGTGATTTTTTTCGTCATGCTCGTATCGGTGAACACGTCGACGATGCCCACATGACCGACATAGTTTGGTCCCTTTAAGTCCCTTACTCCGGTAAACTTGAACACATACCCGCTAATTTCAATCACATCACCGGTGTGCATGCGTACATCTCTTTCCTGTTCGTAATTACTGACTAAAGTAATCCCTATTAAGGTGACCGCAAAACCCACATGGCCCATTACCATTCCCCAATGACTCGGGGTTAAACGACGCAGCTTTTGCCACGTAGTTGATGATTGAGTTTTGTCATTTTGCGCTGCAACCCGCTGCATAATTTCCTGAACAGTAGAAACGAAAATCCAAACACTTAATATTGAACCTAAGGTCGCCATATAGGTCATTTGGTTGTAACTAGCTTGGATTAAAAAGCCACCACAAACACTGATAACAAAGCCAATTAGAAGCTGTTTTTGTATAGCTTTAGGAGACTGTTTTTTCCAGCGAGATAAAGGACCCATCGCCAATAACAATACAAATGGCACGATTAAATAAACAAACATATCGTTAAAAAATGGTGCACCAATGGAAATTGATCCCAAGCCGATTTCTTTATGAACTAGGGGTAACAAGGTACCCATTAACACCACGATAGTGGCCGCCGTTAATAATAAATTATTGCCCATCAACATTACTTCTCGGGAGAACCACTCGTAGCGGCCAACACTTTTTAGTTGAGGAGCGCGGATGGCATACAATATTAATGAACCACCAACAACCACACCTAAAATAGCAAGAATGAACAAACCTCGGGTGGGATCACTGGCAAATGAATGCACTGAAACCAGCACACCTGAGCGCACTAAGAAGGTCCCTAACAAACTTAAGGAAAATGCGGAAATGGCTAATAACACAGTCCAAGACTTAAAAATCTTACGCTTTTCGGTGACTGCTAAGCTATGGACTAACGCGGTTCCCACTAACCAAGGCATAAAGGATGCATTTTCCACTGGATCCCAGAACCACCAGCCACCCCAACCTAATTCGTAATAGGCCCACCACGAACCTAGAGCAATACCTACAGTTAGAAAACACCAAGCCGCTAGCGTCCAAGGACGAGACCAGCGGGCCCAGGTAGAATCCAGTTGCCCGGATATCAATGCCGATATAGCAAAGGCAAAGGCCACCGAGAAGCCCACATACCCCATGTACAACATAGGAGGATGAATAATCATGCCAAAATCTTGTAGAAGTGGATTAAGGTCTCGTCCATCAACAGGGTAGAAAGGTAGCAAGCTTTCAAACGGATTAGAGGCGGTCAAAACAAACAGATAAAACCCGACTGCCACCATGCCTAATATTGATAACACTCTGGCAACCATGACTTGAGGAATACTATTACTCAGCACCGCTACAGCCACAGTCCAAACTGAAAAGATCAATATCCAAAGTAAAAATGAGCCTTCATGTCCGCCCCATACTGCGGTTAATTTGTAATACCAAGGCAACAAGCTGTTGGAATGATTTGCCACATAAGCAATGCTGAAATCATCGTTGTAAAATGCATTCATTAACGCACCAAAAGCAATGGCGGTAAACAAAAACATGCCTATGGCCAATGGCTTGGCAAGGGCCATAAATTGGATTTGGTTCTTGTACGCCCCCCACATTGGATAAACAGACAACAGCATTGCCATGAGTAAGGCCAATACCAGTGAAAAGTGTCCTAATTCTGCAAGCATGTTTGTTGTATCCTAATAGCCAGAATCGGTTTTTGATTCCGATTGTAAATTGTCGGGTTTGACATGCTTAATGCCTTTCATTTTTTCTGCCAATTCAGGCGGCATATACTCTTCGTCATGTTTCGCTAACACTTCATCCGCCACAATGAGGTTATTTTCCGTTAGTCGACCCGTTGCCACTATGCCCTGACCTTCACGAAATAGGTCAGGTAAAATGCCTGCGTAACGCACGGTCACTAAGGGGCCTGTATCGGCCAAATCAAAACTGACGGCTAAACTTTGTTGATCCCGTTTAACACTGCCAGGAACCACCATGCCGCCTATACGAAGACGCTGACCGATTGAGGGCGTGACACCTTCTTTACCATTAATGATCTCAGAGGGTGTATAAAAATGATCAATATTTTCACTTAGTGCACTGAGCATCATCCATACAGCTGCAGCTACCAACAGCACAACTGCCAATATTCCAAACAAACGTTTTTGACGTCTTGGATTCACGATAATTCACCTTTATTTTCAGAACTAGAATGGGATTCTTTGTCGGCACTTTCAGCCGCTTTTTTCTGTTTATTTTGTTTAATACGTTTCTTTCGAGCAATTTGCGCATTAACCGCTTTAATTAATTGCTTTTTAGCCCAAATGCTTTCGTAAACAACCAAAAGCACAGCAATGAATGACACCCCAAATGCCAGCCATACGTAAAATCCATATCCGCCCATGTCCCAAAACGCTTGCCAAGAATCAAATTGAAACGTCATGATTTCCCCTCTTTCAACAAGGTTTTGACTGCCCAAGGACGGTGTATTTCGCGGCGTAACAACTCATTTTGCAAACGCTTTAAGGTGATTGCCCCAATTAATAAGACTGCCGCCAACAAATTCACCATTAGCGGCCAAAACATTTCCGGTGCTATAGAGGGTTTATCAAACTTGCTGATAGTTGCCCCTTGATGCAAGGTGTTCCACCACTCTACCGAATAATGAATAATGGGTAGATTGATAACACCAACTAACGACATCACCCCAGCAGCTTTTCCTGCCTGAATTTTGTCGTCGAAAGATTTGTACAAGGATATCACCCCAAGATATAAAAATAGTAAAACCAGTTCGGAAGTTAAGCGTGCATCCCATACCCACCAAGTCCCCCACATAGGTTTACCCCAAGCAGCGCCGGTAAACAAAGCAATAAAGGTCATCATCGCGCCAACGGGCGCAATTGCAATCATCGCCATATAAGCTGTACGGATTTGCCAAACTAGACCAATAAGGGCAGCTACCGCCATGGCGGCATAGGCGCTCATTGATGTGATAGCACTAGGCACATGTATGTAGATAATTCGGAAAGAATCGCCTTGCTGATAATCAGCTGGAGCGAACATAAGCCCTAAAATCAGACCACTAATTAAGGTTATTGCTGCACTGATTGAAAACCATGGCAATAGGGTTTGACAGAGCCGATAAGTTGACTCTGATTTAGCATAAGGATGTAACCACTTCCACATTAACTTTGACTCACTTTTAATGCATAGGCAATGGCCATAGGAGCCAGTGCAAGAGCGAATAATAACATTGCTCCAATTAAGCCTAAATGGGCTGAATAAGATATTTGTAGCGAGGCGGCTTCTACTGCCGCGGTAGCAAATATCAATAAAGGTACAAAAACCGGTAACAATAACAAGGCTAACAATACGCCACCTTTCTGCAGCCCCACAGTCAAACCAACTGCGACTGCGCCAACTAAGCTCAGTAGTGGGGTACCAACTAACAAGGTAGCCAACAATGCCCAATACATCTCTAACGTTAGGTTTAAAAAGAGCCCTAACAAAGGAGACAATAAAATTAAAGGTACAATGCTGGCTAACCAATGCACTGCCACCTTAACCACGCAAACAAGGGGCATAGATGCGCCACTTAGCATTATCTGCTCAAGGGTTCCATCCTGAAAATCGTCGCGGAATAATCTCTCCATCCCTAACAAGGAAGATAAAATAGCTGCCACCCAAATAACGCCGGGGCCAATCTTTTGTAGAATTTCAGGGCCAGGACCAACGCCCAACGGAAACAAACTAATCACTAACACAAAAAACATCATTGGCTGCAATAGTTCAGCTCGCTGACGAAATGCCAAGGCTAGATCGCGTTTGAAAACAGCCAACAATGAGGCGGTCATATGCGATACTCCAACAACAATTCAGATGTGGGGTAATCCACATCTAAGGTTTGATGAGACGTAATAATAATCGCCCCGCCTTCACTCAAATGTTGAATCATTTTGTTTCGCAGCAAAGCAATGCCTTGCACGTCTAACGCTGTAAAAGGTTCATCTAAAATCCATAGCTTAGCGTCAGTTTTCAACCATAAACGGGCTAAAGCAACACGCCTTTGCTGACCTGCAGAAAGCTGACTTACTGGTACATCTTCAAGGCCAACTAAGCCCAGCTCGGCAAATAATTCAAATAATTCAGTTTCTGTGCAATTCACTTGATTTAATTGACACCAAAATTGTAAATTTTCAATGGCATTTAAATTCAGACTTAACCCCAACTTGTGTCCAAAATAAACCAGATCTTGAAAATACTGCTCACTCACAGTGTGAATATCTTGGTGTTTATACTCTACATAGCCGGCAGCAGGATCGCTTAAGCCAACCAAAATTCGTAACAAACTGGTTTTTCCAGCGCCATTTTGGCCGCGCACATAAAGTAATTGGGAGGGTTCGATTGAAAAATTAACCATCTCAAACAAGGTTCGATCTTGTTTTACACATCCCAAATTTTGCCCACGTAACAATGCCAAGTTGAGTCATTCTCCAGTTAGGCTATATACAACAATGACTTAACTAATTGTTAAATCAAAAATATTTCGATTTACTTAAAACTTCCAGCCGAAAAATCGGCGCAAATGATACCATAGCAAAAAGCCAAATCCAGCTATTAGATTCTATATCTACAACAGGTTATGCTTAGTCAGTGTTTAATCTACTGACGCTTTGCCGATAACCTGTTTATGTCAGATATATCACTTAACGCCCAACAGCAACTTGTACAGTTAGCAGCTCAGCTTTCGAAGCTGTCTACAAACTCGCCAGTTGCAAAACAAGCAGCGCAAGTTATCGTGCAGTTTTTAGCAAACAATCAAATTGGTTTAACCTTGCCCAAACAGCAGCAAACCGTCACCTTGCCAAAACCAGCCAACTTACCTCAGGCATTGAACGCCACCCAAGTACAAGCACAATTGCAAAATCATACCAGTTCGTCGGGTAATCAAAATACTACTTCAGAACTATTATTATTTAGCACGTCAACAAAAACAGACAGACAGTCGGTTTTAGCGAGCCTCAATCAAAAACAACTTTCCACCATTTTAAATGCCATTAGCAGCAAAGCATCTCCCAGTGGACAAGCTAAAAGCGCTACTGTGGAAGTAAAAGTAGTGAGTAGTCAAAACAACACCCTTAATTTATCAACCCAAATACAAGGTAAATCAGAACTCATCAAAGTAACCTTGCCAACTATAAAGCAGGTATTGCCAAGCAATCAAAATCTACATTTGCAGATCACCCCGAAAGGCAACCAGTGGCAAGTTAAACTAAACACAGAGAGTCAAACTAAACTAAGCACAGTAGTAAACACAGACAGTCCAACAAGCCATCAAAACCAACAGACTGTCCGCCCAAACTATTCTCAAAACAATCAGCAACATAGAGGCGTGCCGCCAAACCAACAGAGTCTGAATAACAGCCAAACTCAGGCCAACGCGCAAACCACTACTCAGAGTCAAACGAACCCTGGGCAAAAAGTCATTATGCTCAATTTGAGCAAACCTGATATCGTTAAATTGTTACAATCTGATTCAGCTAGGCTGCACAACACCGCCCACAATGTGTCTTTGTCGGTACCTCGTCAAACATTGATCGAGACCCTGACAAAACACCCGGAACTGCGTTTAGACAATGCCGTATCTAAACTTTTACAGGTCGAAGGATCAGTAAAAAATGTGAGTATCAACATACTGGTATCTGGTTTAGGTGAGATTAAAGCCCCTGTAAAGACTCCCCTTGCTCAGCT
Organism: Aliiglaciecola aliphaticivorans; assembly: GCF_054782055.1. Lineage (NCBI taxonomy): Bacteria > Pseudomonadati > Pseudomonadota > Gammaproteobacteria > Alteromonadales > Alteromonadaceae > Aliiglaciecola > Aliiglaciecola aliphaticivorans. Next base: position 7,212 of record NZ_BAAGTF010000052.1, on the reverse strand, counting down.
TCCCCTCACAGAAGCCCAAGTGAAACAAATCAAACAGGTGCTGTTTTTGCAAACGGATCCTAAACCAACCTCCAATCAAACCGCCGAACCCTCCGTTTTGCGTTCAGACACGGCAATAGTCAAACCCGAAACTTCCACAAAAAGCCAAGCCATAGGTCAATCAGCCAAAATGGATAAGCCCCATGGTGGTCACAATACAAATCAATTGCCCGCAAAGGAAGCTACACCCAACCCCATGCAAACAGATCGCCCTGAAGTGGTTAAAACACTTCCCAATTTAACCAGTAAAATAGCGGCGATACCCGCAGCTGAGAAACAACAAATATTGTCACAAATAAGTGAATTAATGCGCCGGGTTTTGCCACAAGTAGCTAGCCCAAGCGACACACTGCAAAAAATTGAAATAGCCTTAGGAGATCCCATTTTAACAAAGTCCCCAGAGACTAAAGCGGTAGTGGAATCGATACTGAAACAACTCCAGCAAGGCACACCCCAAGGCAAAGAAGCTGATGTTGAAAATATTAAACAGCTAATCACCCAAGCCCCTCTTAACTTGACGCCCATACAGCTGACCCAAGCTATTTCTTCCCAAGGATTAGTCGCGGGTTTGATGACAATGTTACAGGTTAGCTTAGCTGCCAAGTTAAATAGAAACCAACCTCAGAACAATGAAAAAATCGCTCAAATAGTCAGTGGCCTGCTCTCTGGTTCAAACAAAACTGTTTCTCCACCCACTCAACGAAGCTTAAGTGATCTCAATCAAATGGAACAAAAGCATCAGATACTTAAGCAGCTAGGGCGTATGTTTGCGCAACATCAATCATCTAAAATGAATAATGCTGAACAAGCCTTACAAGGACAAGAAAGCTTTTATTACGTGTTACCCAGCGGTATCGGTGAAAACAAAAAAGATATCGAATTACTCATCAAACGAGAGCCGGATAAACATGGAAATGCAGATAAACAAAAAAGCAAACTCGCAATTTGGCATCTAACCATGAAAATGGACATTGGTGATATTGGGCAAATACTCACGAAAGCGAAATTACAACAAAATGAACTAGAGCTAGACTTGTACACCTCCAATGAAGCGGTAAAGGATTTGGTCTATAACTATCTACCTATGTTTAAAAAGCGATTAAAAAGCCTAGGCATTGAAGTGGCTAAAGCACAGTGTCAACTAGGGAAAATACCTGAACATTTGCAAACTCGTCCTTATCATATTTTTCAAACCCAAGCATAATAAGTAGACACTATGACAGATCCTAAAAAAGCAAAAAAAACCAAGAGTGCGGTAGGCCTTCAATACCAAGAAGGAGACAAACAAGCACCAAAAGTTATCGCCAAAGGGTTTGGGGATTTAGCCGAAGAAATCGTTACCCTTGCAAAACAAAGTGGTGTTTTAGTACACGAAGATCCTTACTTAAGTGAATTTCTTGCCAGCATGGATTTAGGTCAAGAAATCCCCGAGCAGTTGTACCATGTTATAGCGGAGCTCATCGCCTTCTCCTACGTATTACAAGGCAAATTTCCAGAGAGCTGGGCGGCTAGTCGACATAAATTATCGACCAAAGCTTAAATACTTATCATTTGTTAAACAGTTACTTAGGTATTGTTTTATACACCTAGTTGTTTTTAAAAAGATGTGTTGTCACAAGCAGGCAGGTTACTCTAGTTGTAATATGTTGAGTGGGAATAATTTAATGACGCTGCACGCATTTAAAAAAGTGTCTAACATCTGTGTTGCTCTAAGCACATTGTTGATTACGAATAATGTATACGCCATTGCTGAACAAGTATTGGCGCAATCTAGTGATACCATTGAATACGGCTTAATCGCTATCCTAGCCTTGTTCGTTGTAGTTTTTGTAATGATGATCATTTTTAAAGTCGGTCACAAAAAAGCGACTCATCAGCTTGCTGAAAATCAGCGAATTTTACAACAAAACACCTTTTATCTAGATAATTTCCAGGTGGGTATGGTGCATGTAAACCATGCTGGTGAAATCCAATACTGTAATAAATTAGCTGCATATTTTTTAGGAAACAGACCTGAAAATCTAACTGGAAAAGGGTTAAGCACACTGTTTAATAAGCAATATTCTGAACAAATTGAAAAAGGGATTAACGCTAAAGTTCAATCTAAAGAACAACTTATAGGCCCTGTAAAAGAGCGTGATTTATTGCTCGAATTTGCTCCACAAAAAGGCAATATACACAACATTGCATCAATTATATCCATAGTCGACTTTACCGCAGCTCAATCAAAAATAGCTTCCTTAACGAATTCCTTAGACTTTAATAACCAGCTGTTAGATAGCAGCCAGATAGGTCAATTAGAAATCGACTTATCAGAAAAAACATTCAGAACAAATAGGGTTTTCTCCAAGCTACTGGCAAACACTGATGAGCAAATTCAAGGGGATCTAAAACAGTTTGAACAATATATATCACAACAAACACAGTTCGCTTGGATTCAAGGACTTAAAGATTTAGAAAGGGGGCAACCCATTGATTTAGTGTGCAAATTGGATGCCCACGAAGGAAATGTATTTGTTAAGGTTATTGGCTTGCCATTGAACTTGGATGAGAAGGGGAAAGCGCAAAACGCTCACATGACTGTCACCAACATCAGTCCCCAGGTAGCGTTAAAAGAGCAGCTAGCCGCTAGCAAACAGATTGTAAAAGGGATGCTCAGCTCCATGAGTCACCCTACCCTATTATTGGATGAGAATAGTTTAGTAGTGGCCTGTAACACAGCATTTGAATTGATTTTTAATACGTCGACGGAGAATTTACGTCAACAACCTGCAAAACAGCTGTCGGTGTTACCAACTGAAATTCAAGATCTTATGCCCCAAGGACAGTCATCCAGCATGGTTTATTCTGCAAGTGTTGGTAGTGCCAAGGAAATGAGCTTAACCTTAGCTACTGGCGAACAAAGAACTTTAAAAATAAAGATTCAGTCTTTTCGTGATGAAAGCGGTAACCCTGCAGGTTCAATATGTTTAATGGAGGACGTTACTGAGCTTAAACAGACCAAAGCACTCCTGGAACACGAGCGTCAGCACTTCGCTAATATCATTAATAAGGCACCACTAGGTATCGCCATGATTGACGAGGACGATGGCATCGTACAAGCCAATTCAGCATTAACACAACGTCTTAATATCACTGAAAAAGAATTAAAGAAAATCTCGTTTTATCAATTATTTAATGACCCCAAAAATTCAGGAAAAGCGGCCAAAAAGCTACACAAAAATGGTCGTCTAGAAGGCTTCCACGCCGACTTAAAGGGCAGTCAACAACAGTTGCATCCTAGCGAGCTAAATATCGAATTATTTGACCGCAAAAAACAACATTATTTATGCTGGATATCAGATATTAGTGATGAACAATATCAGCAAGATAAATTCGAAAGTTTGTTGTTACACAGCAGTATGCCAATGGCCGTATTGGCCGAAGATGGCTTTAATAAGCTCAACCCCGCAGCCTGTGACTTTTTCTCAGTAGAAGACCAGGAAGATCTATTTGGGCTCTATCCTTATTCGCAAAAACTTAACGATGAAGAATCGGATCTCGAAAGCCTACAACATAAAATTGAGCACATAAAACAAGATGGACAGGCATTATCAATCACTTGGCAACACAGGCTTGATAAGAAAAAACTGCCTTGTCAGGCCACCTTTGTTCCTATGTTTAAAGGTCAGGATTTTGATTCAATATTATGCATATGGACAGATTTAAGAGCCATTAAAAAAGCAGATCAAGAGCGCTTAGAAGCGATTAATTTGCATCAAGCAGCGGAACGATTAATTGTCGAGAAACAACAACTATTGGAAAGTAGCCAAGATCAATTAGCCAGCAAAGTAAGATCACTGTCTGATACCCAATCTAAGCTAAAAGCAGCTGAAGAAGATATTACCGATAAAACATCTGAATTGTCCTCTCTACAAGAAGCCCACGACAATATCACTGCACACTTAAATCAATTACAAGAAGACTATCAACAGAGCAGAGATTCACTGGCCAGCAGTGAACAAGCCAATGAAGAATTGGCCAAGCAACTGGAACAAACTAGCAAACGTGTTAATGGTCTAGAAAAACAACGAAATCAAATTGCCGATGAATTGCAGTACAGTAACAAAAAATACAAAGACGCTCAGAAAGAGTTGGCTGAAAGTGAAGAAACCGCTCGCACTTTAGAAACAGAACGACAAGAACAACAGCAGAAAATGCTTGCCTTTGAGGGTGAAATCAGTCAGCTGAAAACATCTATTCATCAAAAAGACAAACAGATTTCAGATGTAAACGGCCAGATAAGTAGTTTGCAATCGAAATTATCAAGCTCTAGTCAAGCCAGTGAAAAATTACGTCAGTTGCTAATTAATCAACGTAAAGCTAGCGAAAAAGCTGAACAACAACGGCGTGACTTAGAGCAATCGTGTTTCGTTGCGCAATCTGAATTGTCCAATAAAGCCCGTCATATTGATCATTTGCAGTATGAAATGGATAAATTTGAAGAAATGTCCAAGCAGCAAAAAGGCGATATGGAAAAACAACAGGCGTTGCTGCAACAAGAGCTTGAAAATAAACAACGTCAGTTGCAAGCAACCCAAGGAGTTTTAAATCAAGCCCAACGTCAGTCAGAACAAGATAAAGCAGAAAAACAGCAACAACAGCAACGCTTACAGCAATTGCAAGACGACTTAATGGAAGTTGAACGTCGCAGTGAACAGCAACAACAAAAAATAGCCGAAGCCGATAAACACTGGGCGCAACAACAACAAAAATTACAACAAGAGTTACACGACAAACAACAAAAACTGCAGGACACCCAACGCATTTTGCAGCAACAAGAACTGCAAGTAGAAGCAGAGAAGTCTGCTAAAGCTGAGCAACAAAAAGTGTTCGAAAAGTTACAACAAGAATTAGCAGAAATGGAGAGGCGTAGTGAATTGCAGCAACAGCAAAAAAATGATGAAGCTGAGTTAAGGCTGCAAGAACAACAGCTACAATGGCAGCAAGAACTTGAACAACAGCAACAGAAACTGCAAAGGGCTGAACTGAATCTAAATCAAGCCAAACAACAAACTGAAGCAGAAAAAGTACAACAGCGGGAATTGATGCAGCGCTTACAATCAGAATTGGTTGAAATGGAAAAGCGTAGTGAACAGCAGCAAAAACAAATTGTAGAAGAGGCTAACCGTCGTTGGAAAGATAAACAAGATGAGTTACAAAAAGCGCTGCAACGTAAGCAGCAGAAACTATTAGAAACCGAACAAGCTTTGCAAAGAACGGCACAGCAAACCGAAACTGAAAAAGCGGCTAAACAACAGCAGCAAAAGATTTTTGAACAACTGCAATCTGAATTAGTAGAAATGGAGCAACGTAGTTCTCAACAACAACGAGAAATGCAAGAAAGTGATCAACAATGGCAACAGCGGCAGGAAGCGTTAAAACAAGAAGTTGAGGCCAAGCAAGCAAAACTGAAGCAAACTCAACAACAATTAGACGAGAATCAGCGGCAAGCGGATAAGGAAAAACGGGAGCGCCTCGAACAACAACAAAAACTTGATCAATTGAAGTCAGAGTTATCAGATGTAGAAAGTCGTGCGACTAAACAAAAAGAAATGCTGCAAGGAAGTGATGAGCAATGGCGTCAACATCATGCAGAAATTGAGCAACAGAAAAAACAGCTGCAACAGTCTTTACGTGATGCTGAACAGCAAAATAAACAAATGCAAGAGAAGCTTCAGCACAGCCTGCAGGAGTTAGCCCGGGCTGAGTCACAAGTGAACGATACCCAGTCTGGAGAACAGAAGTTACAATTAGAATTAGAACAAGCAAAACGAGAAGCCCAGGAACTTCAAGGCAAACTGAAACAGCAAGAGCTGCAGGAGCTAAAACTACAACAACAGTTAGCAGAACAGCAAAATGCGCTGCAAAACAGCGAGCAAAATGTACAAAAGATGCAAAATGAACAACAGCAACTGGCCAATCAATTGCAGTCTATTCAGGCTGAGTACGACCATACAAAAGCAAGTTTAAGCGCACAAGATAACAATCAATCAGAGTTAACTGAAAAATTACAGCAATTGGAACAAGAGTTAATCAATAACAAACACCAGATTGCGAATAAAGAGACGGAATTAGAGCGAGCACAAAAACAACTGGAGTCCAGTCAGGCTAAATTACAAGTCAAGGAAAAAGCTTTAGTTGCTGCTCATAAAGAAGAATTGAAACAAGTTCAAGAACAACGTCCTGATTCGGAAACTCTACAAACCCCTGAGTTTGCCAAATTAGAAATGCCTAGAGATCCTCATATTTGGTTCGACTTATTGCCCTTTTTACAAAAAAATCCCCCAAAACAGTCTCTGGCCGTTGATTTAGGTGCATTGATGAATGAGTTAGAGGATGCCATGGAAACCATGGATAAAGCAGTAACCGAAGACAATGCAAGCGCAATACTAACCCAAGGCCGAAAACTCGCGCATATTGCCCGTAAAGTTAACTCTAATCCTTTGGATGATGTAGCTACGCGTTTAGAAGCGGACTTTCGACAAGGAGAAGTTGATAGTATTTCAATATTTTGGCCGAGTGTAAAAGAGTCAATAATGACCACGCTTAGGGTGATTTATTCCCATTTAAACAAGTAATTTATACATAATTGGGCTTAGTTAAGTGTGGTTCTGAACTAGGCCCAAGGATATAAATTTAATAGTCATACTATTGCCAATTTGGCGCTGAACATGCAATATTGACGACAGTATCCAATCTCTTAAAAGCCTCAATTTATTCTGAACATGCAAAATCAAATTATTTATCAATTCCCCAACGGTCAGATAGCGAACCGTTTTCTCAACGATGTGAATTCTGATCAACTTCCTAATATCAGAGCTAAATTGTACCGCGGTTCTTTGAAGGTGCAGGTAACTTACCAATATTCGGATTCTGGGTTCGACAGCACCAGTGCGGAACTGGATGACCTGGCGGGCAAATACGGTGGCGAAGAAGTAAATTAAGGTTAAATATCTAAATCAAGACAGCCACAAACTAGACCACCTCTTTCAAGTAATCAACTAAGCTTTAGGTATTAGATTCAACAGGAAGAACTATGCCTTTAGCAAGGAAGCGTCAAATTTGTTTGACGGACACTCCCTACTATCACTGCGTGTCCCGCTGTGTTCGTCGGGCTTATTTGTGTGGGAA
>NZ_BAAGTF010000051.1:0-9445 GCF_054782055.1 Aliiglaciecola aliphaticivorans | reverse complement strand
GGCTATTTGCAATCTGAGGTTGGATCATGAAGTATCCTATAAAATAGCATAACCCTTCTTTTGTGCAAAACTTGGTTGACTACACTCTATTGCATAATGTATTGTTTTGTGCAAAAGATGGTTGGAGACCGAAATGACAGAATTCTCAGGTTCAGCTGCCTCGCAGGCAGATTTTATTTGGAAAAACGCAGAAGACCTTTGGGGTGATTTTAAACATACCGACTTCGGTAAGATTATTTTACCCTTTACTTTGTTACGTCGATTGGAGTGCGCTCTTGAATCTACAAGAGAAGCGGTAAGGGAGGCTTACGACAATTTTAAGGATGCCGAAGTTGAGCTTGACCCAATTCTACGCCAAACCGCTGGCTATCCCTTCTACAACACCTCTGAGTATTCCCTTTCAACGCTTGGCAGTACAAAAACTCGTCGTAATCTCGAAGACTACATTTCTCTTTTTTCTGATAATGCCAGAGCAATATTTGAAGAGTTTGAATTCGGTAACACGATAATCCGGCTTGAGAAAGCTGGGTTACTTTTCACCATCTGCAAAAACTTTGCTGGTATTGATTTACACCCTGACACCGTGCCAGACAGAGTGATGAGTAATATCTATGAGCATTTGATTCGCCGTTTTGGTGCTGAAGTCAATGAAGGCGCTGAAGATTTCATGACCCCAAGGGATGTCGTGCATTTAGCCACAGCACTCTTGCTTGATCCTGATGATGCACTGTTTGAGGAAAGCCCAGGCCTTATTCGTACCCTGTACGATCCTACGTGTGGGACAGGCGGATTTTTAACTGACGCAATGAACCATGTTGCCGACTATGGCAACCATTATAAAATTCCACCGGTACTGGTTCCTCACGGCCAAGAACTTGAACCGGAAACTCATGCGGTTTGTGTAGCCGGTATGCTCATCCGTCGCCTTGAGTCAGATCCAGGTCGTGATCTTTCCAAAAATATCCTTCAGGGCAGTACACTTTCAAATGATCAGTTTGCAGGAGAGCGTTTCCACTACGGCTTATCTAATCCGCCTTTCGGTAAGAAATGGGAAAAAGACAAATCAGCTGTAGAAAAAGAGCATAAATTGGGTGAGTTAGGCCGCTTTGGCCCTGGCTTGCCACGTATTAATGACGGTTCTATGCTGTTTTTGATGCACCTAGCTAGCAAGCTCGAATTGCCAAACAATGGCGGTGGACGTGCTGCAATTGTCTTATCCGGCTCACCTTTATTCAATGGTGGCGCTGGCTCTGGCGAGTCTGAAATACGCCGCTGGTTGCTGGAAAACGACCTAGTCGAAGCCATTGTTGCTCTTCCTACAGATATTTTCTTTAGAACCAGTATTGCTACTTACCTGTGGATTTTATCGAATAAGAAGTCCGCGAATCGCAAAGGTAAAGTGCAACTTATTAATGCCACTGACCTTTGGACATCTATCAAGAATGAGGGTAACAAGCGCCGAATTGTGAGCGATGATCAGCGCCGCCAGATATTGGATATTTATGCAGCTGGCGAAAATGACACACTCTCTAAAATGGTTGATTACCAAGTTTTTGGCTACCGCCGTATTAAAGTGCTTCGCCCGTTGCGGATGACGCTTAAGCTTGATGAGCAAGGTTTATCCACGTTAGAAGCAACGGATACCTGGCAGAAACTACCGGTTGAACATAAAGCATTTTGGCGTGAGGCCATTCAGCCGCAGTTGGGTGAGACCAAGGAATACATCTGGGCAGAAAACTTTACCAAAGAAGCCGTGAAAACACCTGATGCCAAACTGCTTAAGGTAAAAGGCAACAAGACTTTCATTACTGCCTTGCTTGCTGCATTTGGCCGCAAAGACCCTGAAGCGGAGCCGGTGATCGATGCGCAAGGCAAATTCGTACCTGACACAGATTTAACGGATTATGAAAACGTACCTTATTTGGAATCGATTGAGGATTACTTTGCCCGTGAAGTGCTGCCACATGTGCCCGATGCTTACATCGACGAAAGCTTTATCGATGACAAAGACAAGCGGCTTGGTCGCGTGGGTTATGAAATCAACTTCAACCGCTTCTTTTATCAGTACCAAGCGCCGCGTAAGCTACATGATATCGATGCAGAATTGAAAGATGTTGAAAGTGAGATTGCAGCACTCTTGGCAGAGGTGGCAACTGAATGAGTCACTATAAAGCATATCCCGAATATAAAGAGTCTGGCGTTAAGTGGATTGGCTCCGTGCCAGAGCATTGGGATTTAAAGCCATTAAAAATTATCGTCTCTCATAATGATGATGCACTCCCAGATTATACTAATCCAGAAGATCTGATTAGGTATGTTGACATTTCATCGGTTAGTTACCACGAGGGTATTTCTAAAATTGAAGAAATGCCTTTCGGTGATGCACCTTCCCGCGCGAGAAGAAAAGCTAAGTCTGGAGATGTTATTCTGTCAACAGTGAGGACATACCTTAAAGCAGTTGCATCTGTTGGTGATGAGTTTGAAGGTTGTATTTTCTCAACAGGATTTGCAGTACTGCGCCCACGCCCTGTCAAAATAGAGCCACGTTTCCTGAAATGGCTTGTCCTTAATGATTTATTTATTCAGGCTGTTGAAGCGCACTCCGAAGGGTTGAGTTATCCAGCAATTAACCCACCTACTCTAGTAAGCCTCAAAACAGTTATTCCTGGATTAGATGAACAAAGTAAGATTGCAAATATTCTTGAAACTGAAACAATTCGCATTGACACACTTATCAGGAAAAAAAACAGGTTTCTTGAGCTAATAAAAGAGAAAATATTGGCTTTAGTAATGAACGAACAAATTCAAGGGAGTGGTGAATTTGATCGTTTAAAACGGATGACAGATGTAGTCTCCAGGCCAGCAACAATTGTTGATGGTGATGAGTATGTAGCATTGGGGCTTTATAACCGTGGTAGAGGTCTTTTCCATAAGCCAGCAACTCTTGGCAAAGACATGGGAGATTCAAGCTTTTTCTATGTAGAAGAAGGGGATCTCATTCTTAGTGGGCAATTCGCATGGGAAGGCGCTGTAACAATGGCGACCGAAAAGGAAACGGGGTGTGTAGTTTCTCATAGATACCCGGTCATCCGTGGAAAATCGATTGCTACCGAATATTTGTTGGCTTTATTTATGACTAATTTCGGTGATTTTTTATTAAACGAGTCTTCAAGAGGTGCTGCGGGAAGAAATAGGCCGCTGAACATTAACCTTCTGCTTAATGAAAAAATACGAATTCCAGCCCCAGAAGTCCAAAGTGAAGTAAAAAGGTTAATGTACTTAAAAGCGCAAGCTGATATAAAAGTTAAAAAAAGCATTGCCTTGCTCAAAGAGCGTCGTTCAGCATTTATCACTGCTGCGGTAACTGGGCAGATAGATTTACGAGGAGAGTCCGCATGAACTCATCAGCACATCAAGAAAAACACTTTCAACGCTATATTATTGAGCGGCTGGTCGAGCAAGGCTGGAAGTTAGGTGATACCAAATACTACGATACCGAACGTGCACTTTACTCAGAAGACCTAGAAGCGTGGATAAAAGCGAGCGGCCAAAATGATAAGTGGGAGAAACTGGAGCGGTTAAACGGCACAAAAACCCTCGACGTGGTGATGGATCGACTGACCAAGGCACTTGAGCAACAAGGTACGGTTCAGGTGCTACGTCAAGGCTTCTCAATTGCAGGCTGTGGCCTGATTGAAATGACTGAAACCGCGCCTGAGGATAAGCGTAACGAAGCGGTGATAGAGCGCTATATAGCCAACATTCTGCGCGTAGTGCCCGAGCTGAAATACCATCCTGCGCGTGAGTTTGCGATTGACTTAGTATTCTTCATCAATGGGCTGCCTGTCGCAACGGTTGAGCTAAAAACGGACTTCACCCAGTCAGCTGAAGCGGCTATGGAGCAATACCAACAAGACCGACTGCCATTTGACCCAAAAACCAAGCGTAAAGAACCTTTATTGACCTTTAAGCGCGGAGCCGTCGTGCATTTTGCTATGTCGGATTCTGAAATCATGATGGCAACCAAACTGGATGGGGTTAATACCTTCTTCCTGCCATTTAATAAGGGGCATGAGGGGCGAGCTGGCAACCCGCCTGGTGAGAAGAAGCCGGATGGTAGCATTGAATACCCCGTCGCATACTTTTGGGAGGATGTTTGCCAACCCGATGCATGGTTACGCATATTCCATAGCTTTGTGTATGTAGAGAAAAAAGATGTGGTTGATATTCAGGGCAACTGGTCTAAAAAAGAAACACTCATTTTTCCGCGTTTTCATCAATGGACGGCAGTGAATAACATGATTGCTGATGCCCGCAAGAATGGTGCAGGCATGACCTATCTGGCTGACCATAGCGCAGGATCAGGCAAAACCAGTACCATTTCATGGACGGCTCATGATTTAGTGAAATTACGGGAAGACAATGGCGATGCGGTATTTAACAGCGTCATTATTGTAACTGACCGCAATGTATTAGATGGGCAACTACAGGACGCGGTAAAGCAAATTGACCACCAGTTTGGGGTGATTGCTGCGATAGATCGTCAGAAGTCATCGCAATCAAAAAGCAAGCAACTTTCAGAAGCCTTGATCAATGGCACACCTATAGTTGTCGTCACTATTCAGACCTTCCCTTACGCCATGGAAGCCGTTATTACCGACAAGGCGCTTAAGGGTAAGCGTTTTGCAGTGATTATTGATGAAGCCCATAATTCTCAAACAGGCTCTACTGCTGCAAAATTACAGACCGCTCTTGGAATGAGTGGGCACGGGAAAATGTCCAGCATGACTGTGGATGAACTGTTAGAGCAACTGCAAAAATCGCGTGCTCGGCCCGACAACATCAGCTACTTCGCGTTTACAGGTACACCTAAACACGCGACCTTAATGCTCTTTGGTCGGCCTGAAGACGCGTCAAATCCGACATCAAAAGAAAATCCGCCCAAAGCCTTTCACAAGTACACCATGCGACAAGCTATTGAAGAAGGCTTTATCCTTGATGTTTTAAAAGGATACGTACCGTATCAAACCGCCTTTAATCTGTCGAAACAGCTTGAAGACAGTAAGCGTGTGAGTGGTAAGGCAGCAAAACGTGCATTAGCTCAATGGATGGCACTACATCCGACCAATGTTACTCAGAAAGTCCAATTCATTATTGAGCATTTCTCTAAAAATGTGGCGCACCGTTTAGATGGGAAGGCGAAGGCAATGGTTGTAACAAGTTCACGAGCTGCCGCTATTCGCTACAAGAAAGCGTTTGACCGTTATATTGAATTGCATAGCGAATACAGTTTCATCCATTCGTTGGTAGCCTTTTCTGGCAAAATGACTGGAAAACAGGTGATGCACAATGATGATGAGGCTTTTGAAGAGGTATTCGTTATTGACGAAAACGAGGAATTTACCGAACAAAGCATGAATCCTGATGTACAAGGTCAAGACTTACGCTTTGCGTTTGATCGCCCTGAATATAGAGTGATGCTAGTTGCTGACAAATTCCAAACGGGATTTGATCAACCGAAGTTAGTGGCAATGTATGTCGATAAAAAAATTGCTAACCACGTCGAAATTGTGCAGACGTTTTCACGTTTGAACCGCATGGCTCCAGGAAAAGATGAAGTATTCATAATCGACTTTGTGAATGATCCGTCCAATGTTCGGTATGCCTTTTCACTCTATGACGACGGTGCGCATATCGATGATGTTCAAGAGCTGAACGTTGTTTATGAAATCAAAGAGCGATTGGACGAACATAGCCTTTACAGCGAGAAAGACTTGATCGCTTTCAAAGAAGCCCGCTTCAAAACCATTCGCGATATTACTCACTCTCAAACTCCGCAACACAAGTCGCTTTATGCGGCAACAGAAGCTGCTACTCGTCTTTATAATGAAAAAATGAAAATGCTTCGCGATGCGATGGCAACGTGGGAGGGGGCTTTTGAAAAGGCTCGTGCGCAAGGTGATGAAGCAGGAATGAAATCAGCAGATCATCATCAAGATGAATATGCAGAGCAGATTAAATCCTTATTGGGTTTTAAGTCGGATCTAGGGCGCTTCTGCCGAACCTATTCTTATGTGGCACAACTTATTGATTTTGGAGATCCAGAGCTTGAGAATTTTGCTGCTTTTTCTAAGTTATTGCAAAAGCGATTGCACAATGAAGCCCCTGAAACTGTAGATTTGAAAGGACTGGTTCTTACAGGTTTTGATATTAAAGGGCGTGTTGTTGAACCTATTGAGGATGAAGACAAGCCTGTTTTAGAGCCTGTCGGCCCAGGTGGTGGTGGAGGTGCAGGAGACAAGCCAAAATTTGTGCAAGAAATCATTGAAAAGCTCAATAGTTTGTTTGGGGAGGCTACGCCTATTCGAGATCAGGTTGCATTTGTTAACCAAATTAAGTCAATTGCCGGTGAAAGTGACGTGGTTATGGCTCAGGTTGAGAGCAACACGCGAGAACAGGCGCTAAAAGGTAATTTACCTGGCGCAGTACAACAAGCTGTTGTTCGTGCGCTTACTAGCCATCAGAAACTTGCCACACAGGTACTTAAATCAGATCGCCAAGGGATGTCAGCTCTGGTCGATGTGATTTATGAAATGCTTAGAGATGGTAAAAATATAGATTTGGATTTGGACTAGCCTGATGCTTGATTTACTAAATCTACCGGGTATTAAACCGGTGGATATGTATAAAGAGAGCAAGGCGCTAATCATTGTAGCCGTGGCCGACGAGGTCTGTGCGCCAATGTGCCCAGATTGCAACATTCCAATGCACAAGCATGGAACTCGCAAGAACAAGTTCTCTGACACCCCTCTATATATGGAACCAGTTCGGCTTGAAGTGCAAAGACCGCGTTTTCGTTGTGAAAGCTGCGGAAAAATGGCTATGCCTGAACTGAGTTTTCTGGATGATAAGCGTCGAGCAACTAAACGGTTGGTCGATGTTATTCGTCAACAGTGCCTCGGCACCACATTTAGGGCATTAGCAGACCAAACTGGCGTCGCTGTTAATACAGTGAAAAATATTGCGCATGACTTGATTGATGAATTAGAACAAACGGTTTGTTACGAAACGCCGGTTATCATGGGCATTGATGAGGTTAACTTGGCCGGAGGTTATCGATGCGTTATCACAAACCTTGCGACTAACAACGTATTTGAAATGCTGGAACAGCGTACGCAAGACCACCTGAAACCATTTTTTAAGGAATTGCCTAACCGTGAAAAAGTCGAATGGGTATGCACCGATATGTGGCGTCCATTTAAACGGTCTTTTGCTGAATTTTTGCCAAACGCAAAGTTGGTAATTGATAAGTTTCATGTTGTTAAAATGGCATCTGAAGCATTAGAAGAAGAGCGTAAAAAATATCAGGTACAGCTTAGTAAGGAAGATAGAATTAATGTCAAAAAATCAATCAGATGGCTGACGCTTAAGCGACCCGCTAACCTGACTCCTGCTGAACATAAGGCTCTTGCTATCGTGCGTGAGCAAATACCAGAATTGTCTATTGCTTATGATTTCAAAGAAAGCTTCTTTGCTATCTATGATGAACCAGACAAGCAAAAAGCTCAGAACGCATTTGAGGCATGGAAAAATAGTTTACCTGACGATGGCATGGAGCCTTTCAAAAAGCTTGTCAAAACCGTTCACAACCACTATGAAGATATTTTTGCTTATTGGGATGCACCGTTCCCAATAACTAATGCCTACACAGAAGGCTTGAACGGATTGATCAAGATGTCTAATCGACTTGGGCGTGGCTATAGCTATGAGATCATTCGCGCAAAGACACTATATTCGGCAGAAGCCCGCAAGGTTGGTAGCGGTATCCGTTCTGGTCGTGGAAAGGTTGAGTATGGGCCACATATACCTACGCTTGTTAAGCAGGTTGAAAGTGGTGAATTAGATTAAGAACACACTAAATTATCAATAAAATGGAGAACTGATATATGGCTACTAAAAAAACGATATTTATAGCTTTTGCGATTGAAGACGAGAGACAGCGGGATTTTTTAAAGGGTCAATCGTTAAATACCAACTCCCCTTTTGAATATATCGATATGTCTGTAAAAGAAGCTTACGACACTGATTGGAAGGCCAAAGTAAGAACTCGCATTAAAAGGTCTGACGGTGTCATTGCACTTATTAGCAATAACTCATTGAAGTCAAGTGGTCAGAAGTGGGAAATAGCTTGTGCAAAAGAAGAAGGCAAAATAGTTTTGGGAGTTTGGGCATACACGGATGACAGGACAAATGTAGAAGGTGTCAAAACTGTTGTTTGGACCTGGGATGCCATTAAAAATTTCATAGACAGTTTATAAAGGACGAAATTATGAGGATCGCTTTGATAGTGGGTGTTAACCATTACGAGCATGGGGGTCACCTATATGGATGTGTGAATGACGCGCATTCCGTAAAAGCAATTTTGGAAAGACACGATGGCGGTTCTGTGAATTTTGATTGCCGATTGCTGACAGGAACAGGACCTAGCGAGACAGTTAAACGTGGTGATTTAAAAGACCAAATTACTGAATTATTTAAAGCAGATGCAGATATTGCTTTGTTCTATTTTGCTGGGCACGGTCATATTGAGGCTACGGGAGGTTATTTATTAACATCGGATGCTGCAAGAGGCGATGAAGGTGTTTCACTTACGGAAATACTGACAATTGCAAACAACTCCCCAGCCAAAAACAAACTAATTATACTTGATAGTTGTCACTCAGGAATTGCTGGGACACCTCCTGAAGCTGGACAACTAGCGTCGCTTGCCGAAGGTGTGACAGTTTTAACAGCTTCAACTAAAGACCAGTACGCGACAGAGCAAAATGGACGTGGAGTTTTTACCACGTTGTTGGTTGATGCACTAAGCGGTAGTGCAGCCAACTTAACAGGCGACATTACCCCAGGGAGTATTTATGCTCATATTGATCAATCTCTTGGGGCATGGGAACAACGCCCTGTTTTCAAAACAAACGTGAAGCAATTTGTGTCGTTAAGAAAATCCTCCCCTTCTATATCCATTGAGGATTTAAGAAAGATTACAACATTGTTCCCCACTCCTGGATATTCATTTCCTCTTGATCCTACGTTTGAACCTGAAATGAAAGGTAGGGATGAAGGAATGCCAAACCCAGTTGAAGAAAACACAAGAATATTTTCTGTACTTCAGAAATACAACCGATTAAACCTCCTTGTGCCTGACGGAGCGGATCATATGTGGAATGCTGCGATGGAAAGTAAATCGTGCAGGCTAACCGCTCTTGGTGAACACTATAGAAGGTTGGTTGAAAAGAATCGAATCTAATTACAATCGTCACATTTCCAACCAATATACAGGTTGTTTATTAGTGCTAATTCGCAGAGATTCCAACCAAACGATGATTAGTTTCAGCTATGTAATAATTGTTATCTAGGGTTGAATTCCAACCCTAGAATGCAAATAGCC
>NZ_BAAGTF010000050.1:0-21855 GCF_054782055.1 Aliiglaciecola aliphaticivorans | reverse complement strand
GCTGTTTCGACAAGATACGATAAATTAGCAAGGAATTACGGCAGTACAGTCGCCTTGGCATTCATAATGATGTGGCTGCCAATGTACTGCTGAACAAATTATAAGCAAAGATCAACAGCCTCTAGATTTATACATATATGTATGTATAAAATCAACATTCATACACGAATGTATATAATTTAGCAGAGCAAATACTTTTCGTTTCTGCCATCACTGCTTACTTAACGGGTCAATCATATGAGAAGAGATGTCCATTGCTCTCGCCCCCCGCATTGTCGGAAGTCGGCAAAGGCTACTGGCCAGCTGAGTTTATCAGCCATCTATTGCATCACGTTACCTCACGCAACTGCAGCACAATATGATGACGACTGCCTTCTCGCCGCAATCAAAAACGACAAGACAAACGGGCTGGAGGAAAAGGTGAAGCAATCGTACCTCAAGGAAACAGAGTCTACCTGTGGCGCGTCTCCCGAAGCCAAAAGGTCAACCATTGCGTTAGGCGGGCTTTTAAAAAGGATCGAGCATGAGCGGGCAAATCAGTTTGACCGGTACGTGATTACACCTTATGAGCTGAGCTACTTTCTCCCCGTCATCACTACCAATGCGTTAAATCGGGAGAAATATAATGCGGCTGACAAATTCGGCAGAAATTTAGAGAAAATAGAAGCGAAACATCAGTTAAGTTATAAAATCCCACTTAACCAGGAATCGCAGTTCATTGACGGAGATGCCCTCTATCTTGGATTCACCATGCAGGCTTGGTGGCATATCTATTCCAGCGACATATCAAAGCCCTTTCGGCAAGCAAACTATCAACCCGAAGCCTTTTCCCAGGCGCCTCTTAAGTGGCCCCCTTTCGGAGGAAACCCGGGTTTCGCCCTCGGCGTTGAGCATCAGTCTACTGGCGAGCAGCAGAGCCTGTCCCGATGCTGTAACCTAGGGTACGGGCACTTCCTTTTTGAAAAGGATGAATTTGCCTTTTCGTTGAGGCCCTGGGCGCGGTTTCACGAAAGTCCGAAAGCACATCCGGGTGATCCCGACGGCGATGACAACCCTGATATTGAGAACTATCTCGGCCATTTTGAAGTCACCACCATTTTTAAGTGGAACCGGATGGAGTGCAACTTTACCGGCCGTAACAAAATGGCAACTCATAAAGGCGCAGCAGAATTTAGTATTATTTTCCCTTTGTGGGGCAAGCTTCAAGCGCTTTTACCGGCTATGGGAAAATTTCATCGACTATTATCATAAACAAACTCGATCTGGCATTGGGATTTCCCTGAACAGCTTTATGTAGCGCTAACTTTGGGGAGGGCTCCACCGGTTTGGCGCCCTCAAAACAAAATTTTATTATTTCGTTAACTATGTTTGTAAAACTAAGAAAAACCATCATTTCAACCTTTACGTCTTGTTCTTGTGCCCTTGGATTGCTTTCTGCCCCCGCCAGCCATGCAGCTGAAGTGTCAGGCGGCCTGACGTACAGTGGTATTTTTGACAGCGACAGTCATGCCGGCTTTTCACTTTCCATTGCCTCCGAGCCCACGGCGGTTTACGATATAAAGGTAGTTGGTCTCTACGGACGAAGTTTTAGTAACAATAACGATTACTACTCCGTAGGCCTGCTACGCACTTTCTCAATTACTGAATGCGTCACAGTTGGGCTGGGCGTTCAGGCTGGATACCTCGAACACGATGACATTCTGGGAGACAACATTGAGTTTTTATCACGTATATTGGTAGGTTTTCGGGCTACGGACGATGTCAGAGTCCGCCTTTCACTTGGGCACATTTCCAACGGCGGGTTGGGAAGTAAAAATCCTGGCTCTGAAATACTGACTTTGGGCGTAGTTTACACTCTGAAGTAACAAACTCGCGCAGGCCCATGATAACCGTTCACCAGAGCCTTATTAACCGCTAAAAATATATACTTCAGCGATCTAGACGACTCAGCCGAATGAGGAACATCATGCAAAAAATTTGCAAAACGTCATTTTATAATCTTTTATGTGACCGGCCGCGAAGCTTCATTTACGAGATAATTGGACTCCCCCCAACTCGGTGAGCTGGGTTAATATTTCAGTTCTCACCATCTGCATCAAATCATTGTGCAGATGCAGGCGCTATTGGATAAAAAAGACGGAGTGATAGCCAGTTTCCATCAACAACCTCATTAATTTGTGTGCGCCATGGCGCTAAGCGGTGATACAGGACAAGCTCTTTTTGAAGCTCAGCCATGGTCAGACTTTTTGCTCCGCCCCTGAGCTGGCTCAGGCTCAGCCCGTCATCATTGGCTGTTATGCTGTCCAGAAAGACTTTAATTTCGGGACTGGTGAGTTGATTAAGTTGGTGGTTCAGGTCTTTTCTGACCTGTTGCATCGTGCGGCTTATCAGTCTCTGAAGCACGGTGTACCTGGGGATAGCGATTTTATGGCTGGCAAGGTACTCGATAGCTGCATCAAAGAGGTGGCGCGAATCCAGCCAGGCACTGCCAACCTGCATAAGGTGGTCGTAAAGGGAATTGAAATGTTGGTCCTCATCCCATTTGTGGTAACCAGAGAGTTCCAGTACTTTTACGTAGATTCGAACTTTTTGTTTTTGAGAGGGTGTGAATGGTCTGAGCCCCTTGCCGCCAGACAGCTCTTTACTGATCAACGTTAAATCGTTTGCAACCTGCGAGTAGGCGATATCAAGGATGACTGGCTTTGATTTGAAGTATCCCAAAATCGCGACAAAATAACATCTATGGGCTCTGAGGCGAATGGATCTGAAACTGCCAATTCCGCTTCGTTCAGAGTAAAATACAAACGTTGTTCTTCGATTGAAAAAATAGGAGGAGAATAAAGATCGGCCTGTTCTGCTCTCGTGAGAATAGAAATTTCGTTTTTGATGGCCATACTAGGGGTGTTCCGTATGAAGGTGTACGTTATTCACCTGATTTGCCACATTTATAAGTAGTAACCCACCTCCAAAGCTTCTTACTGGGATGGCCTACAGAGAATTATGTCTTTTTAGAGGGAAAATCCCTGAAAACCCCTCATTGGTCAAAAAAAACGTACAGAAAAAGTCCTGTGATGCATTCCGCGGTGACCGGAGCAGGCATAGGAGTGGCCGTCGGCCAGGGCATACCAAAGCCACATACGGAGTAAAGATATGAAGGGGAAGATTGATATTGTCTCAGGTAGCTGTGCGTGCATCCGAGCCACGCTTCAAATGCAGGTACCACTGCGCGGGTACCGTCTAGCGCCCCACGCTCTTGACGACCCTCGCGACAATGATCATTCGCGTCAGACGCAACACCACTTCGAAGGGGCACGTCCGTATCTTTGTGTACGTCCAGTGCCTTGTCTGAGTCAGCAGCAGTGTCTAGCGCGGGGTGAGGTGCTCTTCCCGCTGCGTCATATCCTCTTTCAGAATGCGCTGAATTTCCAATATTGCGGCCGCATTCTGTTGTACGCTGTGCCCCGAAATGATGACTTTCTCGGACTGCGCGCCGGGCAGGTGGGAGCTGCGGTAAGGCACAAGACCATCATCAGAATCGACGAGGGCCACTTCGGCATTGGCCTGGGCCACGATCGAGTGATAGCGCACCTGGTTAGAGATGGGAAAGCCTGCAGCCGCGCGCACGAAAGGATCGTTCTCGTCGAGGTTGTCGACGCTATTGGGGATATATCCCAGGCTTTCGTGGCTGCTGGCCGTCGCATTGGGCGCCAGAGTGTGGGCGAGTTCTTCGAGCACCGTGACGGGGAAGCGGATGAATCCCGCCATCCAGCGCCCCAAGCGCCCACCCGCGAACGACGTGCCCCGGTGCGGTGCTGCGATGAAGATGGCGCGGCTGACATGCGGAAAGGGCTCGAAACGCAACATCGGATCAATGCGCTTGATCTGCTTCGCCGTCAGCCGACTGTGATCCGCAGCCAGCTGCACCAGCGACTGATCAGTTGACGAGACCATCAGCCGTGCGATGACGCCGCCCATGCTATGCCCCATCAGCACTAAGTCGGACGAAGCCGGCGCCTGACCGGAAGGATCGAAATGCGTCAGCGTATCTTTGAGCGCCCTGCGAATCATCGCGTGGTTCAATGCGATCGGCATATTGGTCGGGTAGTAAACCTGCCAGATCTGGTAGTGCTGGCGCAGCGCCTCATCGCCCAGGATTTCGTTGGCGAGTTCCACCCAGGCTTCCGGGCTGCTGGCCAGTCCGTGGAGCATGACGATGACCCGTCTGTTCGGATCGTAGGGCTGCATCAGGTAGACGTGCGGGCGGTCAATGCCACCTTCGCGTCCAAGCAGGCTGCGGAGCGACTGCCGGTTGAATTTGGCACGGGCCAACCATACGCCGTAGCCGGCGGTGAAATTGGCGGCCAGGGGTACGCGCTGTCCGCGCAGCTTGATGGCCGACTCCACATAGGGGTCATGCACTGTCAACCGGACCGTGCGGGTTTGCAGCACGCTGTCCAGGTCTTCTCCATCCGGGTGCAATAGAACCGTCATGGACGGCGCGGGCATCTCGCTCCAGGGTAGAGGCTGCTGATTGCGTTTGACAGCTGGACGGCCATCCCGAGTGGCGGCAGTAGTCAAGGGTTCCTCCGGCATGACCGCCACCAACTCGGCTCCAAAACCGTCGCGCCGGTAGAGGCTGCGCAGTCCGCGGAAAGATAGGGACGAGGCTGGCAGAAGTTCGGCTGGCACCCCCGTACTGCCCGGCAAGCGCGCGCTACGCATATCCACGTGCAATTCCCAGCCTGCGATGTTTCGGCGGGGTTGCGCTGGCAACTGCGTAGGCGTTTGTTGCCCAGATTCAAACATCGTGGTGGCGGCACGTTCGACAGCATAGTTATACCAGTCCCGTACTTGTGTCTGGCGATCCTCGAAGGCTCGCTCTCCTGGGGTATGGTCGCCGAGAAAGAGGTAGGCATAGGCGTAACGGATGGTTTCAAACCAGGCGGCTTGCTGCTCGGATCCGGGCTTCATAGCTTGTGCCTGCGCCAGCCACAGTTCGGACAGCGCGGCAAGGCGTCGATCCGTAGTCACCCCCGTCACGGCGGCCAGGGCTTCAACGCAATCCGCTGAGATCGGCTTTGCGCAAGCTTGCGCATCCAATGCCGCCACCCGGATGGTCTGGAAAGTCGCATCGCTGAGCTTGCCGCGTGTCAGGATGTCGCCGCGCTTGAGTTCGATGGCCTGCTCGGCCGTCAGCATATGAACTTCAACCACTGGGCCGAATTCGCTCAGAATCGAACAGCCCCCCAGCAACAGCGGGGCAATGGCCATCCATGCCACAAGGAAGCAGGGTCGCAGGAACCTCAAGGATACGCCTCGTTGGCCGGCCCGCCAGGCACACCCTGCCGAATTGACGTCGAGAAATCGGCCGCTGATGCGTCGGAAGCAAGGGCGTGTTCGTTGATGTACCCCAGTGCCTGCAGTTCTGCGTAGCTATAATCAGATACCAATCCGTGTAGGTCGTAGGTGCGACTTTCCCAACGAGGCGTGTAGTCGGTTTCACTGCGCCATTCGAAGTTGCGTACATTTTTCAGTTGAACATGGTCGCCGTCGATCCTGGCGTCCAGCAACTGGGCAACATCATTAGCCCATAGGCGGTGGTGCGAGGGCTGCAGGGTGCTCCACCACGCCGCCAGGATAGCGACGGCGCTTATGAATGCCACTGTCGCGAGATTGCATGACTTGCGGCTGGGCAGGCCCGTCAGCGCCACCATCATCGACAGCCCCGCGGCCGCCCACAGCGCAACGGTGATCAAGCGAACAGCCGCCTGCGGCACCTGATACCATAAAGCCAACGCGCCCCATGCAGTCAGCAATAGTAGCGCAAAGCCGATCACCAGGCGCACAGGGATGTGTCTGACTTTTTGTCTTACCCTTTTCCTTTTCATCAAGGCTGCAAAAGCTCAAACAGCAGCTGCCGATGCGCATCTCGTACCTGCACGAGCGATATGGAAGGGTCGTCCCTGGATAACATTGAAGAGGTCAGCCACAGCAGTGCCGGAGCGAGCGCCAGCGGGAAAAAGTGCTCGGTCAAGACACCCGGACGAACAATCCCCCGGTCTATGTTGCGTTGGATGATGAACTGCGCCCGCTCACGTAATTCGCACGCCACCTCATTATGCCAAGCATCCACCAGATCCGGTGCTCTGACGCTTTCGGTCAAAAGTAGTCGGTAGATCGATAATATAGCGGGGGATTCAAATGTCGCGTACAGGCGATCAAGATAGGCGTCTACCAACTCTGACAACGTCAGATCTTCATCCGGAAGCCAGCCCTCGAAATCGCGAAGCTTCTGCGTTGCACGTTCAAGCAGAGCATGAAAAATTTCTTCCTTACTTTTGAAGTGGGCGTAGATGCCTGCCTTGGACAAACCCGCACATTCCGCCAGACGCTCCATTGACACGGCGTTGTATGTCCGATCTGCAAACTCGATCAGGGCCGCGTCCAGTATTTCCTCTTTCCTGGCCGCAGAGGACAGATAGCGGCGCTTGTCTGGTACGTCATTATTTTTCTTGGTTGGCATTCAAAGGTCCCTGTTCAAAAATCTGATGAATTGTCGCATGGGCTGGTCACCGGTTCCACCATGAAAACATGGTCAGCCCAAATCAAGCAGTTCCAACTGACTGGCGTGCAGTGTGTAGTGAACTGCTATTGCAAATCCGGGATTGTAACGTATAATAACAAACAACCGCCCAGTCGGTTTCTTGCAAATCTCATGATGCGAGATGCCGTAAGAACGCGGACGAACCCGAAACGCTGGAAGTGAAGCATGAAGAGCACCTCATCAACCAGCCGAAAGAGGCATGGGTGTGCACACATCAATAAGGAGATGGCGTGGGCTTGATAACGCTTGCGAGTAAAGAACGGACGGATCGTGGACATCAGCCACGCCCCCCCATTGCGTGGGCGGCTATCGTCTCTTCGCCTCTCCAACCAGACCCCATTAGCCTGAACCCCGTACGGAACGTGACAATGCCTCCAGCTTTTTCCTTATTTCCTGAGTTCAGACTGCGCACTGCCTCGCTGACGCTGAGCGCCGTCGTATTAGCCGGCTGCATGTCGCTCGCTCCTGCTCCTGATACCCCGCCGCTGCCGGTACCCCAGGTTTGGCCTGGTCATCTTGAATCAAGCACCGAGGGTGCCCACGCGGGAGAACTTGCCTGGCAGGCCTACTTCACGGACCCTTTGCTGCAACGCCTCATCGAGACCGCGCTGGAGAACAACCGCGATCTGCGCCTGGCCGCGCTGCGTGTCGAGGAAGCCAGCGCGGCATTCCGCATTCAGCGCTCGGACCGATTTCCTGCCGTGGGCGTCGGTGCTCAGGGTGGACGCGCACGCGTCCCTGGCGACCTGAACATGTCGGGCCGGTCGCAGGTCGGCGGCGAGTACCGGGCCGAGGTGGGCTTGAGCACCTGGGAGCTGGATCTGTGGGGCCGGGTCCGCAACCTCGAAGACGCAGCTCTGCAACGCTGGCTGGCTTCCGACGCGGCCCGCCAGGCCATCCACCTTGCGCTGATCGCTCAGGTGGCCGACGGCTATCTGGGCTTGCGTGAGATAGACGAACGCGTGGCCATCGCGCGGCAAACCGTCGCGACCCGCGAGGAGTCGTATCGCATTTTCCGGCGCCGCGTTGAAGCCGGCTCAACCTCAAAGCTGGATCTCATTCAAGTCCAGACTTTGCTGAACCAAGCCCAGGCGTTGCGAACCCGGCTTGAGCAAGCGCGCGCCACGCAACTGCACGCACTGGCACTGCTGGTTGGCGCCGATCCTGGTCCGCTGCCCGCTAAGGTACCCTTCGATGAAACAACGGTGCTGGCCGAACTCCGGGCCGGGCTGCCCTCGGAGCTCTTGGTAAGTCGCCCGGACATCATTTCCGCCGAACACCAATTGCGTGCCGGCGATGCCAACATCGGCGCAGCACGTGCGGCGTTTTTGCCGCGCATCGCGCTGACCGGCAGCTTCGGCACGGCGAGTTCCGATCTTGATGGCCTGTTCGATTCCGGCAGCCGCGCCTGGACCTTCATGCCTACCTTGTCGCTGCCCATCTTCGATGGCGGGCGGCGGCGCGCAAACCTGGAACTGAGCGAAGTACGTCGTGACATCGCCGTTGCCGGGTACGAAAAGACCATTCAAACGGCCTTTCGCGAGGTGGCCGATGCGCTGAGCGCCAAGTACTGGCTGGCTGAGCAGTTGACTATCCAGCGGGCCAATCTGGAAGCGCAGAACGAACGCGCACGGCTGGCCCAGTTGCGCTACGACAACGGCTCGGCCGCTTTCCTGGAGGTGCTGGACGCCCAGCGCGATTTGCTGGATGCCGGACAGCAGCTGGTACAGGCGCGCCGTGCACTGCTATCCAGCCAGGTGGCGCTGTATGCAGCGCTCGGCGGCGGCACCCTCGCCGCAACTGGCCAGGCGCAGGGTGAGACCTCGACGCCCGCTTCCACCCCATCAACCCGTTAAGGCACACGAAACCTATGACTGTCTCATCCTCTCTCAAGAAAAAACTCCTGATTGTTGCCGCTGCAGCGGTTGTTGTCGCGCTGGCTTGGTGGGGCTGGACGGAGCTAGCCGACAGCGGGCCCGGCGAAGGGTTCGTCAGCGGCAATGGCCGCATCGAAGCCACCGAGATCGATATCGCCACCAAGCTTCCCGGTCGTATCGAAGACATCCTCGTACGTGAAGGCGACTTCGTCGCGGCTGGCCAGCCACTGGCCAGGATGCAATTGGAAACGCTGGAAGCGCAGCGCGACGAGGCCCTCGCCATGCGTCAGCAGACGGAGCACTCGGTGACCGCAGCGCGGGCACAGGTGGCGCTGCGCGAAGCCGACGTTGTTGCGGCACAGGCCCTGGTCGGTCAGCGCGAGTCGGAACTCGACGCTGCGCAACGGCGGCTGAAACGTTCGCAGACCCTGTCCCAAGAGGGCGCCGCCTCGCTACAGGAGCTGGACGATGACCGAGCGCGCGTACGGGGCGCACAGGCGGCCCTCGCGGCCAGCGAAGCACATACCGCCGCTGCCCGCGCCGCGGTCGAGGCCGCCAAGGCGCAGCTTGTCGGCGCGAGGTCCAGCGTGTCCGCTGCCACGGCCAGCATCAATCGCATCGAAGCGGACCTCCGCGACAGCGAACTGCGTGCCCCGCGCGACGGACGGGTTCAGGTTCGCGTGGCGCAACCCGGCGAGGTGCTTGGAGCCGGCGGCCGTGTCCTGAACCTGATCGACCTGTCGGACGTGTACATCACCTTCTTCCTGCCCGAGACCGTGGCCGGCCGCGTCGCGCTGGGCACCGAGGTACGCATCATTCTGGATGCCGCGCCGGATTTTGTTATTCCAGCCACCGTTTCCTTCGTCGCCAGTGTGGCGCAATTTACCCCCAAGACGGTGGAAACCGCGAGCGAGAGGCAGAAGCTGATGTTTCGCGTGCGCGCGCAGATTTCGCAGGAGCTGCTGCGTGAACACCTGAATCAGGTCAAGACCGGGCTACCCGGCGTGGCCTGGGTCAAGCTCGACGCGAATGCCGAGTGGCCTCAGAACCTGTCCCTTCGCGTGCCGGAGTAAGGTATGAGCCACAGTGCGCAACCCGTGACCGTTGCAAGCGTCACTCAGGTGCGCTTGCGTTACGGCAACGTCATGGTCCTGGATGGCATCGACCTGGACATTCCCGCCGGGCGGATGGTCGGCCTGATCGGCCCCGACGGCGTCGGCAAGTCCAGTCTGCTGTCATTGCTGGCTGGTGTACGCATTATCCAGGAGGGCACGGTCGCGGTGCTGGGTGGTGATATGGCCAGCAAAGCCTATCGCAAGCAGGTGTGCCCGCGCATCGCCTACATGCCGCAGGGACTGGGCAAGAACCTGTACCCGACGCTCTCGGTCGAGGAGAATCTGCAGTTCTTCGCGCGCCTGTTCGGTCATGGCTCTGCGGAACGCCGCCAGCGTATCGATGAGCTCACTCAGGCCACTGGCCTTTTCAAATTCCTTGAGCGCCCGGCTGGCAAGCTCTCCGGAGGCATGAAGCAGAAGCTCGGCCTGTGCTGCGCGCTGATTCACGACCCGGATTTTCTGATTCTCGATGAGCCAACGACCGGCGTGGATCCGCTGGCGCGCGCGCAGTTCTGGGATCTGATCGAGCGTATCCGCGCCGATCGCCCCGGCATGAGCGTGATCGTAGCTACCGCTTATATGGATGAGGCACAGCGCTTCGACTGGCTAGCCGCCGTCGATGACGGCAAGGTCCTCGCCACCGGCACGCCGAAGGAATTGCTGGAAAAAACAAGCAGTCCGAACCTGGAAGAGACATTCATTCGCCTGCTTCCGGAAGAGAAAAAGCGCGGTCACCACGCGGTAGTCATTCCGCCCCTGCCGGAGGGCGGCGCGGACGATATCGCCATTAAGGCCGAGGGGCTGACCATGCGCTTTGGCGACTTCGTTGCCGTCGACAGTGTCTCCTTCCGCATCCGGCGCGGTGAGATCTTCGGCTTCCTCGGCTCCAACGGTTGCGGCAAGTCCACAACCATGAAGATGCTCACCGGCCTGCTTCCGGCGAGCGAGGGAAAAGCCTGGCTGTTCGGCCACGAAGTGGATCCGCATGATCTGGAGACCCGTCGCCGCGTCGGCTACATGTCGCAGGCGTTCTCGCTCTACAGTGAACTCACGGTTCGCCAGAATCTGGAATTACACGCCAAGCTGTTCAGTGTCCCCCCGGAGGACATTCCGGGCCGCGTGGACGAGATGGTGGAGCGCTTTGGGCTGGTGGACGTCATCGACAGCCTGCCGGCCAGTCTGCCTCTGGGTATACGCCAGCGCCTGTCGCTGGCGGTCGCCATGGTGCACAAGCCCGAGCTGCTAATTCTGGACGAGCCGACCTCCGGCGTCGATCCGGTGGCGCGAGACGCTTTCTGGCGGCTGCTTATCGAATTGTCGCGGCGCGACCGGGTGACGGTCTTCATTTCCACCCACTTCATGAACGAGGCCGAACGCTGCGACCGTATGTCGATGATGCATGCGGGCAAGGTGCTCGATAGCGACGTGCCCGCCAGACTGGTCGAGAAACGCGGCGCCGAAACCCTTGAAGAGGCTTTCATCGGCTACCTCCTCGAAGCCGACGGCGGCACAGCCGCCCCGCCCAGCCAGCCTGAGGCCGCCAATCATGAGGAGCAGCCATCCGCGGTGCACGCAGAACACGACGCTTACCGCTCTGGAAGATTCAGCTTGCAGCGCATGTTCAGCTATCTGTGGCGCGAGACCCTGGAACTGCAGCGTGACCCGGTCCGCGCCACCCTGGCGCTGGGCGGTTCGCTGCTTCTGATGTTCGTGATCGGCTTCGGCATCACTATGGACGTCGAGGATCTGAGTTATGCGGTGCTCGATCGCGACCAGACCACGCTCAGTCAAAGCTATACACTGAACCTGGCCGGCTCGCGCTACTTTTCAGAGCACGCGCCGATCGTCGACTACGACGATCTCGACCGGCGCATGCGCAGCGGCGAACTGGCGCTGGCCATCGAAATCCCCCCTGGCTTCAGCCGCGATGTTTTGCGAGGTCAGAACGTGCAGATCGGCGCCTGGCTCGATGGCGCCATGCCGCAACGCGCGGAAACCGTCCAGGGCTACGTTCAGGGCATGCACCAGCATTGGCTGCTGGCACAGGTCAGCGAGCGCGGCGGCGCCAGCATGACCGGGAATGCCAGCGTCGAGACGCGCTTTCGCTACAACCCCGATGTCAAGAGCCTGCCGGCCATGGTGCCTGCCGTGATCCCCCTGTTGCTGCTCATGCTGCCGGCGATGCTGACCGCCCTGGCGGTGGTGCGCGAGAAAGAGACGGGCTCGATCACCAATCTGTACGTGACGCCGGTGACGCGCCTCGAGTTCCTGCTTGGCAAGCAACTGCCCTATGTCGGCCTGGCCATGGTGAACTTCCTGCTGATGACGCTGCTCGCGGTTACCGTCTTCGGCGTGCCAGTCACGGGCAGCTTTTTCACTCTGGTGCTGGCCGCACTGATCTTCTCCTTCGCCGCGACAGGCATGGGACTGCTGGCCTCGGCCGTGACCCGCAGCCAGATCGCGGCCATGTTCTTTGCCATGATCGGCACCCTCATTCCCGCCACTCAGTTCGCCGGCCTTATCGATCCGGTGTCCTCGCTCGAAGGCACCAGCAAGTTCATCGGCGAGATCTATCCCGCCACGCACATGATCACCATCAGTCGCGGCGTGTTCAGCA
This sequence comes from Aliiglaciecola aliphaticivorans, assembly GCF_054782055.1. NCBI lineage: Bacteria > Pseudomonadati > Pseudomonadota > Gammaproteobacteria > Alteromonadales > Alteromonadaceae > Aliiglaciecola > Aliiglaciecola aliphaticivorans. Next base: position 9,642 of record NZ_BAAGTF010000050.1, on the reverse strand, counting down.
AAGCGCTCGGCCTGGCCGATCTGACAGGGCCGCTGTGGTCGATGCTCTTGTCGGTCCCGGTCATTCTTGGTGCGGCCGTTTTGCTACTCAAGAAGCAGGAGCGCTGAGATGGGCAGAAGAAATCTGGCCAACATCTACGACCTGGGTATCAAGGAGCTGTGGAGCCTTTGGCGCGATCCGATGATGCTCGTACTCATCGTCTATGTGTTCACCGCGTCAGTCTACACCTCGGCCACGTCCATGCCGGAGACACTGCACAACGCGCCCATTGCCATCGTCGACGAGGATAATTCGGCGCTTTCCCAGCGGGTCGCATCGGCTTTCTACCCGCCGCAGTTCACGCCACCGGCCATGATCGACTATGCAGACGTGGATCCGGGCATGGATGCTGGGCTGTACACCTTCGCCCTGGTCATTCCTCCCAACTTCCAGCGTGACGTGCTGGCGGGGCGATCGCCCGCCGTGCAGCTCAATGTCGACGCCACTCGCATGAGCCAGGCATTCACCGGCAGTGGCTATGTCCAGCAGATCTTCACAGGTGAAGTAAATGAGTTCGTCAAGCGTTACCGCAGCACCGACGAGCCACCCGTGGATTTGGCATTGCGCGCACGCTTCAACCCCGCACTGGATAAGGCCTGGTTCGGCTCGGTGGTGCAGATCATCAACCACATCACGCTGTTGTCCATCATCCTGACCGGCGCAGCGCTGATACGGGAGCGCGAGTACGGAACCATCGAGCACCTGCTGGTGATGCCGGTTACGCCCGGACAGATCATGCTCTCCAAGGTCTGGTCGATGGCCCTGGTTGTGCTGATCGCCTCCTTCCTGTCGCTTAATCTCATGGTGCGCGGCGTCTTGGGCGTTCCTGTCGAGGGTTCCATTGCGTTGTTCTTCGCTGGCGCGGCGCTCAGTCTGTTCGCAACTACGTCGATGGGCATTTTCATCGCCACCCTGGCGCGCAACATGCCCCAATTCGGTATGTTGATGATGCTCACCATCATGCCGCTGCAGATGCTTTCTGGTGGCTCTACACCCCGTGAGAGCATGCCCGAAATCGTGCAGAACATCATGCTGATTGCACCCACCACCCATTTCGTGGAACTGAGCCAGGCCATCCTCTACCGGGGCGCCGGCCTGGAGACGGTATGGCAGCCGTTCCTGGCGCTGGCCCTGATCGGCACCGTGCTGTTTTTCCTGTCGTTAGCACGCTTTCGCAAAACGATCGGCCAGATGGCCTGATCGTTTGACCGCCCGAGTGGGCACTCAACCCAGTAAGGAGTTTGACCATGAGCAATGAAGCCCCTGTTCAAGGCGAACCTGGAACTGCAGCTGCGCCTCCAGCGCCTGATGCAGGAAAACGGCCAGCAATGGTTGGAGAACGTCGCGCGCGCGGGCAAAGACGGCATTGCCGAGTCCGGCGCAGAAATCGAAAGCCTGCTCAAGGCGGAGAACTGGCAGGAGCTGGCCGGCCTCATTCAAGCAGACGCTCACCACATCGACATTCTGGTCAAAAACGCGGGCATCACGCGTGATGCCCGCGTTCCGCAAGCTGAGCTATGCCGACTGGGATGCGGTCCTGCGGGTCAATCTCGACTCCGTTTTCAACGTCACCCGGCCATTCATCGACGGCATGCTCGACAGGGGCTGGGGCAGGATCGTCAACTTCTCCTCCATCAACGGCTCCAAGGGGCAGTTCGGCCAGACCAACTACTCCGCCGCCAAAGCCGGCATGCATGGCTTCACCAAAGCCTTTGCGCAGGAGGTGGCGCGCAAGGGTGTGACGGTCAACACCGTTTCTCCAGGGTATCTGGATACGAAGATGGTGACGAGCATGTCTGAGGAAGTGGTCAAGCAGGTGGTTGCCGGTATTCCCGTGGGCCGCTTGGGGCGGCCTGAGGAAATCGCCGCACTGGTGGCGGGGATGATCGTGCAAGTGATTGGTAGCGGTGGTGTGCTGTCTGCACAAGAACAAGCCAGTCTGGAACGGGTTTCTCCCCTGTTCGAGCTGGCGGCGCGCCGAGTGCCGGTGCCTGCAATGCCGAGCGCCGCCAGTGACACCTCCGCTCCGGCCATAAACACGTCCTCCAAGACATCCTCGCTAAAGCCCAAGGCGCCTCAGAAGAAAACTGTGTCCAAGACGCCAGCCGCGCCGCGGACAGGTCAAACACGGCGAGGGAAAGGCAAATGACGACGTCCTCCGCACCAGTCGATGGCGCCTCCGACGCATTGCAGGTTCTGCGCAACCGCACCTTCGACGAGATCGCCATCGGCGACAGCGCCAGCCTTGAACGCGCGTTTTCGCCGCGAGACATTCACATGTTCGCGCTGCAATCGGGTGATGTGGATCCGGAATCTTCGGTGTCTTCACCCTCGCGGGACACCAAGGAGGCCATTTGTGCAAACGTCCTGATCTCGGCTGTGCTGGGAACAAGCCTGCCGGGGCCTGGAACCCAATATGTCAGCCAGAACCTGCGCTTCCTCGGAGCCGTTCGGCCCGGCGACAAGCTGACCGTGCGAATGCAGGTGACCAGCAAGGACATGCCCACCCACTATGTCACGCTGGCCTGCACCTGCATCAACCAGGAGGGGGTGGTGATTTTCCAAGGCCACGTAGAGGTCGATGCGCCCACTGAGCGCATCGAGCGAGCGCGCACCGCGTTGCCGGAAATTCACCCTGATGCGCAGGACCGCACTGGCCTGCAATACCTGCTGGCGCATGTCGCGCACTTGCGACCGATTCGGGTAGCCGTCGTCCATCCGTGCGATGTCCCAAGCCTGTCCGCCGCGCTCGAGGCGCGCCACGCGGGTTTGATCGAGCCGGTGCTGGTCGGGCCACGGGAGCGGCTCGAAGCTGTCGCCACAGAGGCCGGTCTGGATCTGGCCGACGTAGCCATTGTGGACGCCCCGCACAGCCACGCCGCTGCGCAGCAAGCCGTCGCCTTGGCAGCCGCAGGTGAAGTCGAAGCTCTGATGAAAGGGAGCCTGCACACCGACGAGCTGATGTCCGCGCTGGTTTCGGCAGCAGCGGGGTTGCGCACCAAGCGCCGGGTCAGCCATTGCTTCCTGTTGCAGACACCGGCCTATCCGCGCCCGTTCATCGTCACCGATGCGGCGATCAATATCGCCCCGACTCTGGAACAGAAGGCAGACATCATCCGCAACGCCATCGAGCTAGCGCAGGTGACCGGCGTGCACGAACCCAAGGTCGCGATCCTGGCCGCAATCGAGACGGTCAGCCCGACGATGACGGCCACGCTGGACGCGGCGGCGCTGTGCAAGATGGCCGATCGCGGCCAGATCCCTGGCGGCCTGCTCGACGGGCCGTTGGCCTTCGACAACGCAATCTCCATCGCCGCTGCGCGGACCAAGGGGATCGTCTCCGAGGTCGCAGGTCAGGCTGACATCCTTGTCGTGCCTGACCTGGAGAGCGGCAACATGCTTGCCAAGCAGTTGATCTTTATGGGCGGCGCAGCCAGCGCCGGGATCGTCCTTGGAGCGAAGGTGCCGGTCATTCTGACCAGTCGCGCCGACTCGCGCGATACACGCATCGCCTCATGCGCGATCGCACTGATGCTGGCCCACCACTATCGGCTGTCACCCCCGTGAATCGACTTATCAGCAACCCATCCACCCCCTTGGAGGAAACACCATGAAGTATTCATTTTCTGGCCGTGTAGCCCTGGTCACCGGTGCAGGATCCGGCATTGGCGAGGCCATCGCGCGACTTCTTGCGAGTAACGGCTTGAGTGTCGTCGTCTCGGATGTCAGCGCCGACAATGCGGAGCGCGTCGCCAGCCTCATCAACACCGATGGCGGCAACGCTGTGGCCAATGTGGCCAACGTTGCACGCATCGATGAGGTTCAGGCTGCCGTAGCCTGCGCGGTCGATACGTTCGGAGATCTTCATTTAGCGGTCAACAATGCCGGCATCAGTGGCGACCAGAGCCCAGTGGGGGAACTGGACCCTGCCGCCTGGAGCCGGGTGATTGATGTCAACCTGAACGGCGTGTTCTATGGCCTGCGCTATCAGATTCCCGCGATCCTTCGTTCAGGAGGTGGTGCCATCGTCAACGTCTCTTCGATCCTGGGGGTGGTCGGCGATGCAGCGAACCCCGCGTACGTCGCAGCCAAGCACGCTGTTACCGGGCTGACCCGGTCGGCAGCGCTGGCCTATGCGGCCAAGGGCATCCGGATCAACTCGATCCATCCCGGTTACGTGCGTACGCCCATCCTGGATTTCCTGGACGAATCGGCCCTTCAGGAGGCCGTTGGCCTGCATCCGATCGGTCGCCTGGGCACCCCGGACGAAATCGCCCATGCCGTGGCGTTTTTGTTATCGGAAGGAAGCAGCTTTCTTGCGGGCACCCAGCTCATCGCCGATGGCGGCTACACAGCGCGCTGAGTCTGACGACGATGAGAACTCAGGCATACCCGAACACCATGGCGACGTTACCGGGGCCAGGCAAAAAGAGGACAACATGATGGATGCGACCACGGCCCACTCCGGGCGCCCCGAGCACGGACTGATCCTTGTGCTGAACTGCGGTTCATCCAGCATCAAGTTTGCCGTGTTCGACCCCTCGGCCACGGCACTGCCTCGCCAGGCGTTGTGGAATGGCAAGGTGCAGGGAATCGGCGGCGCCGATCCGGATTGCGGAGAGACCGGGGTTGCGCCGTTCCCGATCGAACTGGATACGGCACATCCCTATCGCGCCGCATTGCGCCTCATCCGCGATCGTGTCAGTCAGCGACTCGATGGCCGCCGGATCGGTGCGGTCGCTCATCGGATCGTCCATGCCGGCAGTAAATATTTCGAGCCAGTTCGCGTGGACCTTCAGGTACTCACCGATCTGCAGGAATACATCCCACTGGCGCCACTGCACCAGCCATTCGCACTGGAGGCCATCGACATCCTGCTGCGCGAGCAGCCGGAACTGCCGCAGGTGGCCTGCTTCGATACCGGTTTCCATCACAACATTCCTAAGATCGAGCAGGTTCTGCCGTTGCCCTATGCCGCATGGGAGCGCGGTCTACGCCGGTATGGATTTCACGGCCTGTCGTATGCGTACATGGCGGTGGCCTTGTCCGAGCGCCATGGCGACGCGGCGCGCGGGCGCACCATCGTTGCCCACTTGGGCAGTGGCGCCAGTCTTTGCGCCATGCAAGGACTCAAAAGCATCGCCACTACCATGGGTTTCTCCGCACTTGACGGCCTGATGATGGGCACCCGCACCGGCGCGCTCGATCCAGGTGCGGTGCTCTACCTGATGGAAATCGAGAAGCTTTCACTGGAACAGGTGGGCCGCGTCCTCTATCACGAATCCGGTCTGCTCGGCGTTTCGGGCATCTCGGCCGAGCCGCGCATCATTTTCCGGCACGAGAACGATGAAGGCGAAACGGGGGAGCGAGCGCGCTTGGCACTGGCCCTCTACGTGCGTCGCATCGTGCGCGAGATCGGTGCCCTGGTCGCTGTGCTGGGCGGCCTGGACATGCTGGTGTTCACGGCGGGCGTTGGTGAACACAATGCGTTCATTCGCGAGCGCATCTGTGCGGCACTGGGCTTTCTGGACATTGTCCTGGATACCGACGCCAATGCCAGTCATGCGGCGACGATTTCCTGCGACCGCAGCCAGGTCATCGTGGCCGTCGAACCCACCAACGAAGAGTGGGTCGCGGCCAGCCATGCGCTGCCCTATTTGGGTAGTGGGGAGGACAGATGAATATCGACGCCTTCCATGCGTTCACGCTCGCCATCTTGCTGTTGTTCGTGGGCAAGGGCCTGGTAGCCCGTTTGGACATCTTGCGTCGGTACAGCATTCCGGAAGCCTTGGTGGGCGGCTTGGCCTGGTCCGATTACTTCGTTGAAACCCTCGGCATTGTCCAGGCGCAGGAACTGGAGTTGGCGGCGAACATGATCGGCCTGATCGCGGCCTGCTCATGCGCAGGCATCAACTTCGAGCCTTCGGGGACAGCGCCTTGGAGATTGGCACGCTGCATAGCGATGAACCGCATGCTCGCCTGGATTACTACGGTGTGCTGCTGGCATTGCTCTGGCTCAACTTGGTCTTGATGTTGGGCTCCGGAATCAATGCCCTCGTTGCGCGTACTCCCGTCACGCTGCCTGCCTTTGTTGGCTGCCTGCTGGCGGGAATCCTACTGCGCATGATCGGCGACTGGATGAGGCCGAATGGGCGCGGGCGCCTATGGAACTGGCCGAGCATGCAGCCAGGTATCGCCCTGATCTCCGATATCTCATTGGGCCTGTTTCTGACCATGGCGCTGATGGGACTCAGGCTTTGGGAACTGCAGCCCGTGCTTGGATTCATCACGGTGGCGATGCTGGTGCAGATCACCCTGGTCATCGCGTTCGTTCTTCTGGTCGTTTTTCGGGCAATGGGCAGGGATTACCAATCTGCAGTGATGTGCGCCGGTTTCGGCGGAATCGCACTGGGATCTACCGCCACCGCCATCGCCAACATGACGGCCGTCACTCGGGAGCATGGCGCCGCACGCGAGGCGTTCATCGTGGTGCCTCTGGTGTGCGGATTCGTCATCGACATTGCGAACGCACTGGTGATCAGTCTGATGGCCGGTTAAGACGAAAGAGTTAACGGAATGCGCCGATAGACACAACTACGCCCGCATTCAAACAAGGACGCTCTACTTACTTGAATAGAAACTGAGGTAATGCGTTTTGACAAAAAACAAGAGCGGCAATGCTTCATCGGCAATTGCTCCAGCACTGGATATGCAGGCGCATATTGCTTGGGCCTCCATTTCACCTGAATCGTCGCTGTTGGCCTGGACTTATTGGGCAAGCCATTTAGCGAACAGCCCCGGAAAGCAATCGGAGCTTTTGGCGTTTGCAGGTGCCCTGTCTGAGCAATGGATGTCTCTGCTGAAAAAGAGCCTGGTCAATCCAGATCAGGAAGTTGCATCACCTGAGCCGTCACCTACAAATGATCGTCGCTTCAATGATCCGGCGTGGGATCAATGGCCCTACAACCTTTACCGCAGCTCCTTTCTTATTCAGTCAAAATGGTGGGAGCAAGCCACGCCGGGTGTGTGGGGTGTTGACCCACAACACGAACGCCTATTGGCGTTTGGCGCAAAGCAATGGCTGGAATTGGTATCGCCAACCAACTCTGCGCTTTTTAACCCCGTTGTACTGAAAAAAACAATGCATGCCCGATTCGTACTTTGCAAACAAAGGGGGCATGGTGAACATGACTCACGCCGAAAAAGAAGAATACTTGCGGCGTGAGTATGCCAAGCAGCGGGAGCTCGACCGCGAAGCCGCCTGTGTCTTTGGCTCCCGCGCTATTATCGATCGCAAAAAACTGCACTGTGAAAACGTCAAAGGCTCTCCGGAGTACAAGGCATTGCAAGAGCTGGGCTTTATACTCGATTAGAATGACAGCATAATTCGTATCAGGTCCAGACACTGCTCGTGATCTGCCATAGAGCAGTGATCGTTTATAAAATCCGCAATCTCTGCACTTTGGTTTCCAGTACTTTCACGGCCAACTGCGAGCTGACAAACGACGCCCCTACCCCGGTTACTACGGATACGACCACGGGCAGCACAAATTCACGCATCAGGTTTTGCTTCTAAAAAGCTTTAATTATTTGATTTAAGGGGGGAATTTAGTTTGTGTGTGTAGGGAGTCGGGAAAAACGGGAACATTTTGCTTCAAAAGCCTGTGGAATACGGACTGGGTATCAATCTGTAAAGAAATGCTTCATCGGTTCCATTTGCTGGTGAAGGATCCGGATGACAAAAATATCGTGCTCGCGTTTTCGGTAAAAGATGGCGTGGCGCTCGTGATCGTGCCGGCGAACGCTTTCGGCTATTTCCGGACAGGTATGGCCCATTAGCGGCGAACTCGCCAGAAGCTGGAAGATGCGCTCCATATCATCGGTGTAGTCATCTGCCTGGCGAGCGCCAAAATTGAGCAGTGTATACTCGTAGATGCTGGCAAAATCTTCGACGGCCAGCGTGGACAGTTTATACATGGTGCTTTTTCTTTACCTGGTGCGCAACATCCCTCAGTGACAAGTCACTTTCACCGCTTCGCTCACCAGCTTCTATCGCCTTACGTAATGCGGCGGTTTTTCTTTCCTCGCGTTCAAGCAATCGAAGCGCCGAACGCATGACTTCACTGGTGGAGCCGTAGCGCCCGGACGCGATCAATTGCCCGACGAAGGTGTCTAGTTGCTCGCCAATTGTGATGCTGGTTGTTCTTGCCATGACTGATCCCCTGTGTGAATAGATAACACAAGTTTATCACAGCAACATATTTCAGCAAACACTAAAACGAAAAACTCCCTTTCTCATAGTTGCCTACGCCCGGATTCTTTACCAGGTAATGCTTCTTGCGCTTGGTGTTGAGTTTGTCTAGTTCGACAATCTCAGACGCGTGACAATTCAGTCTATCTACCCAGTGTTTAACATCGTTCATGGTCTCTAGGGCGCCGATCAGCATGTAAGGGCAATAGATGATGATTCTTTTCGGTCCCTGCGGGTTCTACGCCTATGGGCGGTGGGACTGTTGCATTCCCGGTCCGCGTTTTGCTGTTTGAACTGCCCGCCTGCCTGGGTCGGGATTTAAGTTTCGCTATTCAGGCGATAGGCATGACGCATGCAGGTATTTTTATTCTGCCTCGAAGCCAGCCGCTGGCCTGGTTCATTCTAAGTGGCGCCATGTCAGGCTCACTCGTTGGAACTCCTCTGGAACTATTCCTGATCGTGCCTTAACCTCCGAGCTGTGAATAAAGCTCGTATTTGCGGTAGTTTGGGCCCTTTCGGTGTATTGCACTTATACGGGCTTCAGGAAATGCACGGCCACAGCGGCATGACCGAGTGCAATGAAAACTAGGACTTTCGTTTGGTGGTGCGGTGGGTTTGCGGGCGCTTTAGTCGTATCAGCTACAGGTGTTGGTACAGACATGGTGCTCTATACTGCGATGATCCTCATCTACCGCGCGGGTTTAAAAATTGCGATCCCTACTTCTGTACTAATTATGGCGTTTAATTCACTATTGGTTGTTGCCGTTAAGCCCTTTTGGGTCAGGCCAGGTGTTTATAAAAATTAGCTCGCCGCGACCCCCGTTGTGGATTTAGGCGCACCACATGGGATTTTTATAGTTGCCAGAATTAGTTGTAGGCCGACCTTGCAGGGCGTTGCAACCCTATGTGTGGGGCAGTTTTTCTGAACCTTTTTGTCTGCGCAAAACGTGTTGGACTGCACGGGAATATTAATCTCCGGTATAGCAGTGGCGATGTGTTTGGCGTGTTTAGAAAAACTAAGTAGCTTAGATGCCAGTTAGTATGCGAAAGACATAAAACGTCGCCGACTGAAATATCGGCAGACGGCGCGGCCTCCTCATTAGCGAGAGACAATACCTGGCATAGCTTCTGCTAACTTAAAAAGCTGAAACTAACAGTTAGTCAAAACCGGAGTGTCGCCCCTACTCTTTTCATAACCCTATCTGGCGCACTCAGTTCGCTGGAGTTTCCTAAGGCCTGTTGATCTTTGCTGTACATATTTCACTCAGCAATACATCGGCAACCACATCATCGAAAATGCCAGTGAAACCATACTGGCATAATTCCTTGCTAACTTTTCATACCTCGTTGAT
>NZ_BAAGTF010000049.1:0-52970 GCF_054782055.1 Aliiglaciecola aliphaticivorans | reverse complement strand
GTTTAAGGGGTTGTTAACCTCATAATTTGCCATACTTTGGAGAAGTAACCCACCTTTGTATGCCTTTAAATATGGTGAGTATGGCGATTTATGTTACTTTAGAGGGGAAAATCCCTAGAACCCCAATAATGGAAATTATTTCCTTATAAAATAGTAACAATGCAGTTGAAAGGTCTAAATAGTAAATATATAGTGTCACAATGACATAAAACAGGTTCTTCAATGTTGGAATACGATATTAATCAATTTAAGAATCCGCTTTTCACAGTGGACAGTGTATTATTTACTGTTGTTGAAAGTGAACTTAAAGTACTAATGGTCAAACGGGCTAATGAGCCCTTTGCTGAACGATGGGGTTTGCCAGGTGGTTTTGTTGATGTAGACAAAGACGACAACACAGACATGACTGCGCGAAGAAAACTAACTGAGAAAACAGGTTTGTCACCTCGTTATCTCGAGCAGCTACAGGTTTTCTCTGGCATTAATCGTGACCCCAGAGGCTTTAGTGTTACCTCGGCCTATTATGCCCTTGTGGCTCACCAACCTGTCCAACCAAGTATTGATACCGTGGAGCAAGCAAAATGGATAAGTTTGTTTGGGCTTAAGTCCTTAGCTGTTGCGTTTGACCACAAATACATCATAGACATTGCGCATAAACGTTTACAGCAAAAAGCCCTGTATTCCATGGTGCCTGTGTATTGTTGCCCAGAGCAATTTACCGTAGGTCAGCTAAAAGATGTAATTGAAACCATCATAGAGAAAGAAATACAACGTAAAAGCCTTATGAGGCGGATTGACTCATCAGGTATGTTCGAGTTTGTGGATGAAAAAGTTAATTCCGGAGGCCGATCAGCGCAGTTATATAAAACCAAAAAGGACGTCAGCATGGCTCATTTTGAACGTAATTTCAGTATATGAATATGCAAAAACCATTAGTAGTTTATATCGATATGGACGACGTTCTGTGCGACTACAAGAGCGCACATAGTACCAAATTGGCAGCCAATCCTGGAATCACTTTTCCGCAAAGTCAATATGGCTTCTTTGCTTCATTACAACCCATTGAGGGTGCGATAGAAAGTGTAAAAGCCCTTATTAAAGATAAACGGTTTTCACCTTACATTTTGACAGCACCATCATATGTAAACCCTCTTTGTTACACTGAAAAAAGGGTGTGGATTGAAACGTATTTTGGCTTGGAATTCACAAAGAGACTGATAATTAGCTCTGATAAATCCTTATTTAAGGGAGACGTCTTGATTGATGACAATGCATTTGGAAAGGGACAAGAAGGGTTTGAAGGCATGATTTTTCAGTTTGGAAACCCAGAATATCAGAATTGGAAAATGGTAATGAAAGGACTTCTTGAATTGGTAAAGTAGTGAAAAATGCCACCGTTAAAGTTGAACCTGAGTTGCTAACTTTACGCTTTTGGGGGACGTTATCGAAATCAATAATCCTATGAATTTTTATTCAAAAAAAATTTCAGATTTCGATAATCAATGTTGAATTAAAATCAGGATTTAATCCACCCGGGTAACCTTTGGGGTTGCAAATGACTCTACAACCATTCACCGAATAATCAGAAGTATTATGAAGATGGCCATGCAACCATAAACATGGTTCATAACTATTAATTAAACCTTCAAAGTTGGATACGTATGCCGACGTAAGTACATCATTTCTATAGTGCTCTGGAGCAGACAAAACAGATGGGCCATGATGTGTTATAACGACGTTTTTTTGGGACCGGTGTTGCTCAAGTTGCTCCGTCATCCATATTTGCGACTTTTTGTTGATAAGGGCTGTATCAATAGAGCGTATTTTGGAATAACCCGGCAACCGCTTTATCTTCTTATAGTCGTTCATATTCTGTTGACACTGATAGCCAGATAACCGTGGATTGCCAAAAAGCTCAAAGTCAGTCCATAAGGTACAACCAAAAAAATTCACATCAGCAATTTTGAAAACATCATTTTCCAATACATGAATATTTGTTCCTAAGCTTTGCTCTTTTAATTTATTGATTAGTTTAGGGTATGTTTCTCCGTAGAATTCATGATTACCTAAAACATAAAGGGTTGGCTTCATTTTGATGGTGTCGAGCGCCCATTCTAGCCCGCGATTTTTTGTGTGAATATCTCCAGCCAGAACAACAACATCACACTCTGTTTCTTCGTATTGATATTTACCAAATTCTAAATGTAAATCACTGAGCAATTGAATCTTCAATATTAAGCCTTCGAAAATAAATTAGTTACATAGCTTGAGATTGAAATTAAAAGCATATAGATACGGTACGCCGATAATCACCCACTCAAGAGCTAAACAATGCAGTTTACGATAGTGTGACTATGGCATCACCAACATTGATCTTAATTATATCGCCTGTATTAACGCCTAAAAATTCGACAGACTCTTGACTTAATTCCATGAAATGCCGGCCACGTTTAGATGCGTAAACTAATCCTGGATGAACGTGACTACCTATCGGTAGTTCCGAGTCGCGGATCTTATCTAGTTCAAAACAAAAGTCAGCACGTTCTGCTTGTGTCGATTCACTTTCGTTTATATAGGTGTCCCACGTTGGCTTTGCAGTAATCATTTTTTCATGCCAGAAAGCGCCAAGAAGTTCCTTCGAACAACGCTGGCAGAGGTCTACTTCGAACACTTTCCCATCATCCTGGCCACTGCTATAGCCACAGTTTCTAGTAATGCTAAGATATTCGTGAAACTCAGATGGTTGTTTTTCTTTATCGGCAGCAACACCACATTTGTCACACGTAATTAGGTTGCATTCTTTCACTTCAACTACTTGATAAGTTTTCAAAATTTACCTGCTGAATTTGTACTTTTAGTATAATTAATTGAGTTCTTTTGGTGAGAGCTCATTGAGTACGTACTAATAATTGCGCGTTTTTTATTGAATTAAGGTTTGCACAACCGCTCAATAAAAGTAGTTAACTCACTCACGCTAAAAGTTTCAATTTCTCCTCTGGTAAGGCTTCTTGCAGTGGAAAAGGTTACGCCTAACTTGTGAGCCACGCGCTTGATTGGTATTCCACTAAAATCAATTTGTTTATGAAGTTCGACCATCAGGTCAGAACGCAATTTGTCATTAGCGGCATCCTCGATGTTTCCGGCAGTAACTTCAAAAATATTATTGTATTCTAATTTCATAGTGTAAATAATTGACGGCACATTGGTCAGCATAAAGTTTACACAATTATTTTTGAGCACGCTGCATTACTAGGCCACCTTTTCACATAAAAAAACTGATTATTCAATTCGTAATAATAAACATTATTACGAATTGACGAGATGTACTTGTCTGTGTACGCTACCCTCTATGAAATATCATCCCATCACAGACACTTTCAAGCTATTGCCTCAGCAACGAGCATTGTTGGACTCTCCCGAGTTTGCGCATGTTTACCCCTCTTTGGATGACTACCTAAACAAAATGGCAAGGGACGGCATTGCTGCGCGCAAAGACCTGGCCTTGTTGCTTCACTTTCTGGTTAGCGTGGTGGGTAATTCAAAAGGCACACAAATGCGCTTTCGAAATGAAGCTGAACGCTTTGTGTTGTTTTGTTGGAACGAAAAGCATAAGTCAATTCTCGAGCTAGATACCGAAGACATCCGGGATTACATTGATTGGATTTGGTCACCGCCCAAAGCGCTGATTTCGGATACCACGATTGCCAGTCGCTTTAAAGCTAAGGCGGGTTCTGATATACGCACAGTGAATAAAACCTGGCGACCATTCGTCCTTCGACAGTCCAAAGCAAACCGTAAAACTAATGAGTTCATTTCACCAGAGCGCTCTTCTTTAGACAAGCCTAAAAGCCGCTACAGTCTTAATCAAACCTCATTGCAAAATTCTTATGCCTCCTTGAATGTGTTTTTAAAGGAGCTATGGGGATCAGAGCACATTGCGCGAAATCCCATTAGTTTGGTGAAGAAAAGCTGCAAATACATGGTGAAAGGCAATATCTATAAGCCACCGCATACATTAGACGATGAAACCTGGCAGCTGTTTGTGGATACGCTGACGTTGGCAGCCGATGAAAACCCGGCTTATGAGATGCATCGATTTCTTGTTCTTACGTTAAAAGTTCTATTCTTGAGGATTTCAGAACTGTCGCATCGTGATTATTATACGCCCATATTTGGGCATTTCAGACAGGACTCCAGTGGTGAAGGCTGGGTTTTAAACATTATTGGCAAGGGCAAAAAAGAACGCCTGGTAACGGTGCCTGACGAGTTTATTGATAATGTCCTTATTCGCTATAGAGAGTCGTTAGGCCTGTCTCCCCTGCCCCATATTGACGAAAACACACCCATTATGCCGTCACAAAAAACCGGTCAACCGCTTCATCAAGATAGCCTCAATAATATGGTAGAAGAAGCATTTAATTTGGTGATCAAGTCGTTGGTTAAGAAAGAAAAAAAGGAACAGGCTCACGCCATTGCTGGCTCCTCTTCCCATTGGTTAAGACATACTGGCGCCACGCAGGCATTAGGTGAAATCAGCGAAACCATGCTAGCCGAAGAGCTTGGCCATGCGAGTGTCAAAACTACGGTTGAGGTCTATGTAGCACCGGCACACAGGGATCGTATTAAAAAAGGCGTGTCAAGAAAGCTCTAACGAACCGACAAAAATTGCCTCAGGCTGTGTAAAAACGAATATCCATGACTCAAGTTTATTCCTTTGGATTTATTACCCAGATTTAAACCTATTGGGAACTTTAATTTTTATGGACAACAACATTTGTGCAAATGTTTTTGCTTGAGAATCTAATTTAACAGAGGCTGTACCACCACCACCAAGTGCTTGTGTTATAAAGAAATTAAGCCCATTAATGCCGGGAATTTCATAGCGAGTTACATTACCTTTAATTGTATGAGCAAAATAGCTAGCAATAACCTCAGCGGTAAGTTGTTGAGATAAAACAGCCATGTATTCTGGCTTTCTGGCAATAACACCAATATTAGCGTTATCTCCTTTATCACCACTACGAGCATAAGCAAGCTTCTCCAATATAACTTCTTGCCAATTCGCCTGGGGAGTTGACAATTCTAACTCTTCTGCTGAGAATTTAAATAATGCTGGCTTTTTACTCGTTGAGTCAGGTTCACTTAAGTACGTTTTATTTATTATTACATTTTCATTTAATTGCACCGTAACAGGTATTTGTGATTTATCTATTAAAGTAGAATGAACACGCATTAACGGCAAAGGCTTAACTCTTGATATGCCAAAAGCGGTCATACCAGGTGAGGCTGATGTTGCTAAATAGGCAAGTTCAGCTGAGGCGAATGTTAAAGCCTTACGGTTTTGATGATGCAAACCATATTTAGCCATTACTTCACGTGGTGAAACATCTTGTTTATGCGGTCCGTAAGTATCTTCTGCTCCAACAATTTCGATACTCACTTGCTCATACTTTCCTAAATTATTCTCGACAAAATAATTCTCTGTTCGTTTTACCCAAGCATTCAAGTTTGCTCTTGCTTTATCAACTGCTCTTAAACCAGCCATATAAAATGTACCCATTAAACGGTAACCGTCTATATAGGTAGCACATACTTTATATTTACTGCCGGGAGAACGCCCTTTTGCTCCCTGCACTTTTACCTGATTTTTACCAATTTGATTAAGTTGAACATTGCTCCAATCACAAGCAACATCAGGTAATAAATAGTTAGCAGGATCGCCTATTTCATAAACAATTTGTTCTGCTACTGTTGCCACCGACACCATCCCTCCTGTATCGGGGGGAATGGATACTATAAAGTCGCCATTTGAACTAACATCGGCAATAGGGTAACTCATATTAGAAAAATCAGGCACTAAATGCCAATCTGTGAAGTTCCCCCCAGTACATTGAGCACCACATTCAAGTACATGCCCAACTAATGCACCTTGTGACAATTTATCATAATCGGTGGCTTTCCAGTTAAACTCATGAATAAGTGGCGCCAACATAACAGCACTATCAACAACTCTACCCGTTACAACAACATCAGCACCCGCATTAAGTGCATCCACAATAGGTTGAGCACCTAAATATGCATTTATGCTTGATAATTTTTCCGGTAAGGGTTCGCCACTCTGGTTTTCTGTTAGTTTTTCAATGGGTAACTCAGATATTTCACTTGATAAGTCATCGCCATAAACCCCTGCAATATTTAATGAAAGATCTAATTCTTTACAAAGACTCTGTAATGCTAAAATACAACTAGGTACATTAACACCACCCGCATTGGCAATTACTTTAATACCTTTTTCAGCGCAATCCGCTAAAACATCTTTCATGGCGACAGTAACAAAATCAACGGCATAACCAAGGTTTTCATTTTTAGCTTTTGCTTGAGATAAAATAGCCATAGTCACTTCCGCTAAATAATCAAAAACCAAATATTGAATATCACCTGAATCAACTAATTGGCGTGCAGATAATTGACTATCACCATAGAATGCTGAAGCACAACCTATTCTAACTTGTTTATTTGTCATAATAATCTCTTGTTAATCAGCATGTTGTTCTACGGTTATGTTTAATAATATTTGTTTTGATTTGACTTGCTGACCCTTTTCAACATTTATCGCCTCAACAACACCATCAACCACTGATTTCAATTGATGTTCCATTTTCATCGCCTCTAAGATGCCTAAGGTTTGTCCTTTAGTTATTACTTGACCTACTTCAGCTAAAATATCAACAATAGCGCCATCCATTGGTGCCCTAATTTGTCCGCCACCTTCACTATGCTCTACATCAGCTGGCTTATTAGAGACATTATCAAAAATAAAATGTCCTAAACCATCATCCAAATATAATCGTTGTCCATCGAACGCATAGTGATACTTGTTTCGAATATTCTGTTCAAGAAAGACACATATGCCTTGCGTAAGGTTGAGTTGAGAGTCTACATCGATTATTGCAATTATTTCTTCATTTACGCTGACTTGAAATTTACCACTATCAAATTGCTCAGTTGCCAAATGTAGGTTATAAATATCACCATTAAACGATAACTTTAGCGCATAATTTAATACTGCTGAACTAGCCCAGTCGAGTTTATTAGGCGATTGATTTACTAATAAATGCTGTTTATAAAATAACACTGCAGCTCTTGCTAAGGTTTTTTCACTAGGCTTATCTTGAGCCATGCTAAAGTCATCAGTAAAGTGTTGTTCAATAAAAGCTGTTGTTGCTTCGCCTTGAGCAAAAATAGCGTTACTTAATATATTTTTCAAAAACAGTTTGTTGTTATTGACCCCAAGTAAAGTTGTATCTTGAACAGCTGACTTTAAACGTCTTATCGCTATATCGCGGTTTTCTCCAAAAGAGATAATTTTAGCCAACATGGGATCATAAAACTGACTAACTACCTGTCCTTTTTGGATACCTTGATCAACGCGCACACCTTCTCTGTTTTCATTTGCGGGGGTATACCAATCTACAACTGTACCGGTTTGAGGCATAAAATCATTTCGCGGATCTTCAGCATATAAACGAACTTCAACAGCATGCCCTGATAGTTTGATTTGCTCTTGAGATAAAGGTAGCTCCTCTCCAGCAGCAACTAGAAATTGCCAGTGGACGAGGTCTACGCCTGTAATGAGTTCAGTAACGGGGTGCTCTACTTGCAAGCGAGTATTCATTTCTAAGAAATAAAAATTATTATTTTTATCCACTAAAAACTCAACCGTACCCGCCCCTTTGTATTCACATGATTTGGCTGCATCCACAGCAGCCTGTCCCATTTCCTGACGAAGATCTTCGCTAACAAATGGAGATGGAGCCTCTTCAACCACCTTTTGGTGGCGTCGTTGAATCGAGCAATCTCGCTCACCTAAATAAACAACATTACCAAAGTTATCCGCAAAAACCTGAATTTCAATATGTCTAGGCTCTATAATCGCTTGTTCTAAAATCAATTCACTACTACCGAAAGCAGTTTGCGCTTCAGATCTTGCCGTTTTAATGTTTTCTATTAAATCTTGTTCTTTTAAGACTAAACGCATGCCTCGGCCACCACCGCCAGCAGATGCTTT
The DNA here is from genome assembly GCF_054782055.1 of Aliiglaciecola aliphaticivorans. Taxonomy (NCBI): domain Bacteria; kingdom Pseudomonadati; phylum Pseudomonadota; class Gammaproteobacteria; order Alteromonadales; family Alteromonadaceae; genus Aliiglaciecola; species Aliiglaciecola aliphaticivorans. The sequence continues at coordinate 44,902 of NZ_BAAGTF010000049.1, read as the reverse complement.
GACCATAAGCGGAAAACCTATCTCTTTTGCTTTTTCAACTAAAACATCAATTGTTTGATCGGCCCCTTGGTAACCTTTTATGCAAGGCACACCGGCTTCAATCATTGCAATTTTAGATAGACGCTTACTTCCCATAAGTTCTATAGCACTAGCATCAGGACCAATAAACGTAATTCCAGCGCTTGCACAAGCTTTAGAAAAATCAGCATTTTCAGATAAAAAGCCATAACCCGGATGTATTGCTTGAGCACCCGTTAATTTTGCTGCGTTAATGATTTTCTCGTGTGATAAATAAGATTCCGCCACATTTGAAGCCCCTATATGTACGGCTTGATCAGCCTCATGTACAAATAACGCATCGATGTCGGCATCGCTGTAAACAGCAACAGTTCTATAGCCTAACTGACGAGCAGTACGAATCACCCTGACGGCAATTTCACCACGATTGGCAATTAAAATTTTATTAAATTTGTTCATTATTTTTCAGCTCATTGTTATAAGGTGGAATTAATTTACCCAGCTAGCAGGACGTTTTTGTAAGAACGCAGCTGTGCCTTCTTTGCCTTCCCCCTTTAGTGAGTTGCAGAAATAACTTGCAGCTTCATCTAGTAGTTGCTCATGTTCGACTAAACCAACTTGTAAAATTAATTTTTTAGTTAATGCATTAGCTTCTGGTGCACAAAGCATGATTTTAACGATAACATTTTTCAATTGAGTTTCGAGTTCATCTTGATTTTGAGTAACATAGTGAACAAAGCCTAAAGCTTTAGCTTCTTCACCATATATAGACTCACCTAGTAATGTTAATCGCCTTGTTTGCATTAAACCTATTCTAGATACGACAAAAGGCGCTATTTGCGCTGGAACGATACCGAGACGAGTTTCAGGCATTGCAAATTTAGTATTAATATCAGCAATAGCTACATCAGAAATACACGCCAAGCCAATCCCTCCACCTAGTACAACGCCTTCTAATACAGTAACAACCACTTGAGGGGCACTATTGACAAGGGTTATCATTTTTCCAAAGCTTCGATTAAAGAGCCACATAGGATCATGAATTTCTGATGCCCCATCAAAGTTCATTCCTGAAATATCACCACCAGAGCAAAAATTATTTTCAGCTCCTCTGATAACAATAACCCGAATAGAGCGTTCATCTTTGACGCAATCAACAACGGAAATTAATTCATTTACTAAGGCAAGGTTCATCGCATTTTTTTTATGTGGTCTATTCAAGGTGATATATAGAACACCTTCGCTTACTTTAGTGATTAATTCTTGGCAATCGGGCAACTTCATAATTTTTCACTTCTTATTTTATTAGAATCGAGCAATACCAAAACTGGTTGCATTAATAGAACGTTCTTGGGCTTCCCGGCAAAGACTCAGAACAAACCCAACAATAGAGCGTGTATCCCTAGGGTCAATAATGCCGTCATCCCATAAACGTGCGGTATTAGCTAGCGCGTGTGATTTTTCTTCCATTGCAGTCACTACATCTGTTTCTAGAAGATCTAGCTGCGCATTGTCCACTTGTCCTGAACGAGACATTTTAGCTTCGGCTATTGTTCGCATAACACTTCCAGCCTGAGCCGGTCCCATTACAGACACAACAGAGCGCGGCCAAGCAAACATGAAACGTGGAGAGATCCCCCGTCCACACATCGCATAATTACCGGCACCATAAGAGCCGCCAACAACAATGCTAATTTTGGGAACAGTCGCGTTAGTGACAGCTTGAATAAGCTTAGCGCCGTGTTTAATTATGCCAGCTTGCTCTGATTCTGTGCCAACCAAGAAGCCCGTGGTATTATGTAAAAACAATAAAGGCACACCAGATTGTTCGCATAATTGAATAAACTGGCCTGCTTTTGCAGCTCCATTTGCGGTAATAGGGCCGTTATTACCAATAACACCACAAGAATAGCCTTGAATATCAATATGTCCGCATATAGTCCCAATGTCATAATCTTTTTTAAAATCAACAAAGTCAGAACCATCACAAATGCGAGCAATAATTTCACGCACATCATAAGGTGTTTTGCTTTCAGTTGGTACAATGCCTAGAATTTCATCTTTATCATAGTTTGGCTCTTTAAAACTAGGGGCTTTTATTGCTGATACTTTGTTAGACCAGCCTAACTTATCTACCACTTCCCTAGCTATTCTTATGCCATCGGCATCATTTTCGGCTAAATAGTCTGCTGTTCCCGCAATTTCACTGTGCATTTGAGCACCACCAATTTCTTCATCAGTAGCAATTTCACCTGTAGCCGCTTTTAATAATGGCGGCCCTGCAAGGTAGACTGTAGATTGTTTTCGGATCATGATGACGTAATCTGATAAACCCGGCTGGTAAGCCCCGCCAGCAGTAGCACTACCATGAACAACGGTTATTTGTGGTACACCAGCGGCAGATAATTTAGCTTGAATAGCAAAGGCAGAACCAGAGAAAGCAAACCAATCACCCAATTGTTTTAAGTTCCCCCCGCCACTTTGAGCTAACGTTACAATAGGCAATTTGTTTTCTAATGCAATAGCCAACATACGTTGACGTTTTGCACTACCTAACTGGGTGACACTGCCACCCTTTGTTAAATAATCATCAATCATGATCATACAACGTACGCCTGAAATATAACCAATGCCTGCTATACAGCCACCACCTGCCGCTGAACCATCTTTATCACCCTCTTGCATGTAACCGCATAGCGTTGATAATTCAAGGAAAGGTGTGGCTAAATCAAGTAGCGCGGTTAATCGCTCACGTGGAGGTAATAATCCACGTTTAACGTAGCGCGGTGCTTTAGCTTTAGCTGCTTCAATAACACTCAATTCTATTTCTTTGAACTCAAGTACAGAATCGTACATTACCTGCCAATTATATTTGAATTGTTCAGATTGAGTTTCTAATTGTGTTTCAATAATTGACATTTCTATACCTTCCTCGAAGGGAATATCCCCATACCTTTGGCTATGATTGATAACATCACTTCATCTGCTCCACCCCCAATTGACATTAAACGAGTATCTCGATATGCACGAGAAACTGGGTTATCCCACATAAAGCCCATTCCTCCCCAATACTGCAAACATGAGTCGGTGACTTCTCTAGCCAAACGTCCGGCTTTTAATTTGGCCATAGAGGCTTTCATGGTGACATCATCGCCATTAACATAACTTTCAACGGCATCATAGGTTAATGCTCTTAGGGCTGAAATTTCTGTTTGCAGTTCAGCTAATCTAAAATAGACTACCTGATTATGTAAAATAGGCTTACCAAAAACGTGGCGTTCTTTCACATATTCAATAGTGTCTCCAATGCAAAATTCTAAACATTTTAGGTTGGCTGCTGCACTATATAAGCGTTCTTCTTGAAATTGCTCCATTTGATAAATAAAGCCCATACCTTCTTCACCCACAAGGTTTGCTTGAGGAACGCGTACATTGTCAAAAAACACTTGTGCAGTATCAGAAGAGCGCATTCCCAACTTATCTAGCTTTTCAGAAAAAGATACCCCTGGTAAATTCGTGGGAACGATAACGATAGATTTGTTCTTATGTGGGTTTTCGCCTTCTGTATTAAGTAATACACACAAGTAATCAGCTTGCGTTGAATTGGTGATCCACATTTTAGAGCCATTAATGATGTAATCATCACCGTCTTTCACAGCTTTAGTTTTGATTGCCGCAACATCGGAGCCAGCATGAGGTTCACTTACTGCAATAGAAAAAACGGCATCACCAGAAAGAGCTTTACTAAGATATTTTTCACGTAAAAAATCACTACCATATTTTGCTAATGCTGGGGTAGCCATGTCTGTTTGCACGCCAATCGCCATAGACACACCGCCAGAACGAATTCGACCTAGCTCTTCAGTAAAAACAATTTGATAACTGTAATCAAGGTCTAAACCACCAAACTCTATAGGCTTATTAATACCTAGCAACCCTAGATTCCCCATTTTTTTGAATAAGTCATGCGCAGGAAAAATGCCATCTTTTTCCCATTGATCACAATATGGGTTTATTTCTTTATCAATAAACTGGGATACCGTTTTTCTTATACTGTCGTGCTCTTGTGTGAAAATCATGACTCACCCCTTTTAAAGCCTTTAAAGTTACTATTTTCTTCGCCAATAACGACAACCTTTTGAAACACGGGTCTTGCTTTCATTCGTTGTAGATAAGCTACAACTTGAGGTTTATATTCACTATCAAAACCTAATAACTCTCCTAAATAGAGCGCGTAGGCAACTGCAATGTCGGCAACAGTAAATTTATTTGCACATAAAAACTCACGGTCAATCAAATGATTACTTAGTCGATTTAAACGTGCGATAAACCATTTACGGTAATCGTCTGCAACTTGTATTGCTCGTCGCTCTGGTTTTTCAAAAACACCATAACGTAAAGCAATTGTTTGCGGGAATGTCAGTGTGGCATCACTATGAAATTGCCAATTAAGGTAATCACCATATTCAGGATGTGAGGCTTCTAAACCAAAATCATAACGTTGGTAACGCTCAACCAAATATAGACCGATTGCTGAAGATTCAGTCATATGCGTTTGGTTATCAACAAAGTAAGGAATTGTGCCTAATGAGTTAATGGTTAGAAAATCTTTTTTAAATACACGGGGGGGGAAAGGTAATTCAATAAGTTCGTAATCGAACCCCATTTCCTCCAATGCCCATAGCGGTCTTAGTGAACGGGCATTATGGCAATGCCATAATTTTATTTTTGTTTTATTATCAGGTGTCATGCTCAAACCTCATACTGTCTACATGCTAAATCACGCATGATTTCTTCAGAGCCACCACCAATAGCGTTAACGCGAACTTCACGATAAAGACGCTCAACTTTAGAGCCGCGAATGTAGCCAATACCACCTAATATTTGCATTGCTTCGCGAGCACAAAACTCCATAGTTTGACTCGCTTGTACTTTTAACATTGCAATATCACCCGCGTTAGGCTTGCCTTGTTCTAATTGGTAAGTACATGTTTGCAAATAGGCTTGTGTTGCGTTAATACGTTGTTTCATATCTGCAATTTTATGACGTATAACCTGATGTTCACTTAGTGTTTTACCAAAGGTTTTCCTTTGTTGCGCCCATTCAACTGCTTCAGCCAAACAGACTCTGGAATAGGCTTCCATATTCACAACTAAACCTAATCGCTCTAGATTGAAGTTATTCATAATGACTTTGAAACCTTGGTTTACTTCGCCTAAAAGGTTTGCTTTAGGTACTCGTACATTGTCAAAATAAATAGTCGCGGTGTCTGATGCCCACCATCCTTGTTTTTTATCTAATGCTGTTCTTGTAACGCCCGCTAAATCAGCAGGTATAAGTAAAACGGATACACCCCTAGCGCCTTTTTCTCCCGTACGTACTGCGGTAGAGAACCAACTTGAATACATACCACCTGTAATATACGTTTTAGAGCCATTTACAATATAATAGTCACCATCACTTTTAGCAGTAGTGGTTAGCTGGGCTACATCTGAACCCGCACCAGGCTCAGTAACCGCAAGTGAAATTCTTTTCTCGCCACTTAACACAGCAGGCCCAACTTCTTGCCTAATATCTTCATTCGCAAATTTTAATACGCTGGGTAAAGAAATGCCGTGAACAGACAGCGCAGCAGTAACTCCGCCAGCCCCAATGCGAGCCAGCTCTTCTTGAACAATGTGGCCATACCAAATATCTAATCCCTCAGATAAGCCGCCATAAGCTTCTGGATAACCAACTGCGAAGATACCTACCTCAGCAGCCTTTGGCCAAAGTGAATCAGGTATTTTCCCGCCTTCATCCCATTCTTCTGCATATGGCATAATTTCTTTATCAATAAAACGCCTCAGCTGCATTCGCCATTCTTCATGAGAAGGCGTTAAAAAGGGGTTGGTTAAACGTGCACTATCGAAGTCTAAAGACATTGCTCACTCCTGATTAATTAAGGTCATTGGTGTAGTTGTCTAATGTACTAAATTCGAAAAAATATGTTTTCTTGGGGGAAATAGAACACATTGACAACAAATTTTTTTGTTTCCTATTTAGTGAGTGCTATATATTATTGCTATCGGCCAAAATCATTTCAGCCGCTTTTTCGCCAATCATAATTGTGGGGGCATTGGTATTTGCAGAAATTAAAGAAGGCATAATAGATGCATCAACCACACGTAAAGATTCGATACCATAAACTTTCAAACTGGCATCAACTACCGCCATATCGTCATTACCCATTTTACAAGTGCCTACAGGGTGGTATACATGCGATGCTTTATCGCGTATAGCCTGAGCTATCTCTTCATTTGTTTGACAATCTTTCCCTGGAAAGAGTTCTTCGCCCTTATGCTGGCTGTACGCTGGCATATTAAAAATTTCTCTCACTTTTCTAACCGCTTTGACCAATACATCAATATCATAAGGATCGTCTAGCAAATTGAGCTGAATAAGCGGATCAGAGGCTGGATTAGCATTGCGCAATGTTACCTGGCCAATGCTTTTCGGGCGACAGACATTGAGCTCCGCGGTAAAACCATGTTGGAAGAATAAATCAAGATTACGTCCATGATCATCAAACAAAATTGGCACATAATGAACCTGAACATCAGGCACTTCAACATCATTAGAAGACTTCAAGTAACCACCAACGCGAGTAATAGAATGTCTTAATGGGCCTTTTTTACCTAAAGCAAACTGTATAAGTTCTTTGGTACGTGTCGCTAGTGCGCCTGGAGATAATGAAAAACCATCTTTTTTCAAGCTACTACACACCACAGATACGGTAGGATGCTCTTGTAAATTTTTTCCAACCCCTTTTAAGTCATGTACACATTCAATACCAAATTTTTCAAGTTCATCTTTATCACCAATACCTGAAAGCATTAATAATTGTGGTGAATTAAATGTTCCACCACTAACAATAACTTCCTGGCTGGCAAAAGCTTCTTTCAACTCTCCTTGTTGTTGGTATTGAACTCCCACCGCTTTTTTATTCTTGATTAAAATTTTGCTTGCGTGTGCTTCAGTGATCACGGTTAAATTTTTACGTTGCAATGCAGGCTCTATAAAGCATTTTCGAACGCCAGCTCGTTGACCATTTTTAATAGTAAATTGGTAATTACCAATACCTTCAAGCTCATTGTCATTAAACTCATTTCTAAATGGCACACCTGCTTCTTGAGCCGCTGTAATGAACATATCTTCAAGCTTGTAATAGTTCCTGTCTACACTTGAAACTGATAACAAACCTCCTTCTCCGTGATATTCATTGGCACCATTTTCATTATCTTCGGATTTTTTGAATATGGGTAAAACATCTTTAAAACCCCAGCCTGGGTTGCCTAACGCTGCCCAATGATCATAATCACTACTATGCCCACGAGTGTAAACCATTGCATTAATTGAGCTACTACCGCCAAGCCCTTTACCACGAGGACAAAACTGTCCTCTGCTGCTTGTACCAGCGTCCGGTTGACTATTAAAGGCCCAATTAAATTTTCTCATATACATATGAGCACCGAAGGCTCCCGGCGTAGAAACAAAAATAGAACTATCTGCGCTTCCAGCTTCTATTAAGCAGACTTTATTATTAACGTTTTCACTTAAACGATTAGCAAGCACGCCACCAGCACTGCCACCACCAACAATAATGTAATCAAACATAAAGCTTCCCCATACCTAATTTGGAAATTATAAAAATCATTTTCTGTTTTTTAAGAAATCATGATTTTTGTTGTTTATATTTACTTGCCGTAAAGCGTCACTACAACCGCACCGCCTAAACCTACGTTATGCTGCAGAGCCAGTTTTGCACCTTCAACTTGGCGATCACCTGCTTGACCTCTTAAATGCCACGTTAATTCCGTACATTGTGCTAAGCCAGTTGCGCCGATAGGATGGCCTTTTGACATTAAACCGCCCGATGGTCCAATAACAAACTTACCCCCATAAGTATTATCTCCATTGGCAATAAACGCTTCCGCGCCACCTTCAGGACATAAACCTAAGCCTTCATAGCTTATTACTTCATTGGTAGTGAAACAGTCGTGCAACTCAATTACATCAATATCTTCCGGGCTTATGCCTGCACTGTTATATACTTGTTGGGCCGCTATTTCGGTCATGCCTTTACCTGCGGCATAAATAGGGTCTTGCCAAGATTTTTCGGTATCTGTTGCCATCGCTTGCGCTAAAATTTTCACACCATTGCTAATACCATGTTTTTTAGCAAAAGCCTCGCTACAGACAATCGTTGCTGCTGCGCCACACGTTGGAGGACAAGCCATTAAACGAGTCATATACCCATCGTAAATAACTTTGTCATTTAACACTTCTTCAAATGTTAATGGCTTAGTAAACATTGAATAAGGGTTTTTAACCGCATGGCTACGAGACTTAGCTGATACTTTTGCAAATATGTCTGCTTCAACATTGTATTTATTCATATAATGTCTCCCCGCAGCGCCAAATGCTTGTAATGCCAAAGGTCCTTGTGGCGCATTAAATTTTTCTAATACAGGAACTGCGCGATCAAATGGACTTTCTCTATCATCCCAATGTGAGCCTAAAGCACCTGGTTGCATTTCTTCAAAACCAAACGCCAATGCACAATCAACCTCGCCAGAAAGTACAGCTAGACGCGCTAAAAACAAAGCGCTAGAGCCGCTCGAACAGTTATTGTTAACGTTAATAATTGGAATACCGCTTTGAATAACGTCATAAAAAGCATGCTGAGCACAGGTACTATCTCCATAGATGTATGCACCGTATGCTTGCTGAATTTGCTTTGCTTGAATACCGGCATCAGTTAAGGCTTCGTTAATTGCCTTAGCTGCCATTACGCGATACGGTTCTTGCTGACCTGGTTTACAAAATTTAGTCATGCCTACGCCGGCTACAATTACACTACTCATTGATTTATTCCTCTTCTTTTTTACCAAAAACGCCGTCAACAGTAAGTTGATCAAATTCGTCTTGGCTGAATGAAAATTCATTCATTAAAATATTATTATTTGCGCCCAATTCCACACCTTTAAAACGATAACAATGCTCACTTTCAGACATGTTAATTGCACAGCCAACTTGTGATATACCCTCAACATTGACAATCATATTGCGATCTTGAATTAGCTGGTGATTGCATGCTTCCGCTAGCGTTAATACAGGCTCAACACAAACGTCTAGCTCTCTAAAAAACGCTTGCCATGTTGTAAAGTCTCTCGTTTTAATAATGCCTTGAAGCAGAGTTTTAAATGCTGTTTGATCTTCGATTTTTGGAGACATGGCTAAATCTATTGATGCGGGAATTTCGAGCGCTTTACATAAACCTACTCTAAATTGAGGCTCTAAACCGCCAATAGAAAAATAACGTTGATCAAGCGTTTCATAGTAATCATAAAACTGCTGACCATTTAATAGCTCTTGCTCTGGCCCCGTTTCTTTATTAGAGCCGAGATAACTAGCAGCAGACATAGCATTTAAGGTAAATACTGCATCAGTGATACTAATATCTATATATTGCCCTACACCTGTTTCTAAACGCTGAACAACCGCAGCAAGAACACCTGCCACTAAATGCATCGAGCCACCTGCAACATCCGCAATTTGGATGCCTGCAGGTACGGGCGATTGGTTTTTTCTTCGACTGTAATCTTGAATACCAGCAAGCGCTAAATAATTATTGTCATGCCCCGCCCTATTTTTATAAGAGCCTGTTTGACCATAGCCTGTTAATGAACAATAAATTAACTTAGGATTTATTGTTTTTAATACGTCATAACTTAAACCAAGTTTAGCCATAACACCTGGACGAAATTGCTCAATGACAACGTCATACTCACAGATGAGCTTTTTAACAACATCTATCGCTTTAGGTTTTTTTAAATCAAGTCCAATAGATTTTTTTGAACGATTTAAATAACGGTGCACATAAGATGAGCCATCATCCTTCTCACCTAACTCCCGAGTTAAATCAAGACGCCCTGGGGCTTCAACGCGCAAAACTTGCGCGCCTAGGTCTGCCAAAACTAATGTCCCAAAAGGGCCAGGAAGCAAGGTTGAAAAGTCTAATATCTTTAAGTTTGATAATGCTGCCATAAGCGGCCTTTATTTGAAAAATAGCTATTATTAATACTTGAATTCAAAGGCACTAATCTTTGATTAATTCACGACTAATTATTTCTTTCATTATTTCTGACGATCCGCCATAAATACGCTGAACTCTTGCATCGGCATATTCACGGGCAATACGGTATTCTGTCATGTAGCCATAACCTCCAAAAAACTGTAAACACTCATCTGCCACTTTTCCTTGTAATTCAGTAGAATGCAACTTGGCCATTGAGGCAGTAACAGCATCAAGCTTGTTGTCAGCTAAAAGTGTAATACATTGATCCATAAAAGCTTTTTGCACACGAACTTGCGTTGCCAAATCTGCCAATTTAAAACGAGTGTTTTGAAAATCAGCCACACGTTTGCCAAAAGCGTTACGCTCTTTGACATATTCCAAAGTAATATCAAGCATACCTTCTGAAGCGGCTTGTGCACCAACGGCTAACCCTAATCTTTCACGAGGCAGCTCTTTCATCATCGTGATAAAGCCAAGGTTTTTTTCACCTAACAATGCATTATCAGGAACAAACATATCGTTAAAAAACAATTCAGAGGTGTCTTGTTGATGAATACCTAATTTGCTTAATTTTTTACCTTTAACAAAGCCTTCGGTTTTTGTTTCAACAATAAATAATGAAACACCTTTAGCACCCGCTTTAGGGTCTGTTTTACAGGCCATAACAACAATATCGCAATGCTGACCATTTGAAATAAAGGTCTTACTACCATTGATGATATAACCACCCTCGACTTTCTTAGCGGATGTTTTTATTTCTTTTAAATCACTACCCGCACCGGGCTCTGTCATACCAATAGCACCAACACACTCACCGCTTGCCATTTTAGGTAAATAAGTTTGCTTTTGCTCTTCTGTTCCCATATTTAATATATAATGAGCCACGATACCGGCATGAACACCAATACCACCCCCCGCTATGGCACCGACACCACGGCGATAAAAATTATCATAAATTAAAGCTGCGAACTTGAAGTCAACTCCAAAACCACCATACTCTTCGGGTATGTCAACACATAACAAGCCAGCTTCACCTAATTTATTCCAAACTTCCCTAGGCATCCATTTGTCTTCTTCCCATTTTTCATAAAATGGTTCAATTTCTTGATCTATAAACTTATTTATAGATTCTGAAAAAATACGTAAATCTTCATCAATCCAACTACAATAAAAAGGTAACATGTCACTCTCCTACATTCTTAAACCGCCACCAACAACCGTCATTTGGCCACTGATGTAATTTGATTCTGGCGTACAAAATAAATACACCCCGTCGGCTGCTTCGGCTGCTGTTCCACTGCGCCCTAATGGGATCATTCTTGCAAAACCTGCACTCACTTTTTCGGGGATGCCAACACCTACTTCATTACCATCAATAACGATGGTTTTCTTTTCATCTGTTGCTTCTGTTAACCGGGTTTCGATAACACCAAAAGCAACACCATTAACATTGATTTTATGACGACCAAGTTCTTTTGCTAAGGTTTTGGTCATTCCGGATAACGCAGATTTCATAGAAGAGTAATTAACTTGCCCTATGTTTCCATATTCACCAGCAATCGAAGATATATTGATTATTTTTCTGAAAACCTCTTTTCCTGCTTCAGCTTCAGATTTTGCAACAGGAATTACTGCTTGCACAAAAGCTCTGTTAAGTTGAAACGGTGCTTTGAGGTGAATTTCGTACATAGCATCGAACTGTTTATCTGATGCTTTATGAATCATTGCATCCCACGTATAACCAGCATTATTAATAAGGATATCGGGTACGCCAAAAGCGCTTACAGCCTCAGCTATAAATCTATCAGCAAAGCCTTCTTGGGTTACACTGCCGACAACCGCAATAGCCTCCCCCCCTTTAGCCTTAATTTCTGCAACTGTTTCGTTAGCTGGCACTTCATCTAAATCATTGATAACCACCTTTGCACCTTCACTTGAAAGCTTCAGTGCTAAGGCCTTACCTATACCTCTTCCAGATCCTGTAATCAGTGCTATTTTTCCTTCCAATTTTCTATTCATAATCATTTCTCATTAAAATATTCACTTTAAGTTCTAGTTAAATTGATAGTGGCAAGACCAGAGATTTTAATATCTCCCGTGTTTTCGTCTTTCGCCTCGACCAATATTTCAATTATTTTTTGTTTATCAACGATATCGATTTTTTGTATAATGCCGGTGCAAATTATTTGTGCGTAAACAGGCGTTATGGACATAAACCGCACATCTATACTTTGTATACAACGCTGATCAACCCAGTTGGTAATCAAACGTCCCAAATAAGCCATTGATAACATCCCGTGCGCAAAAACATCATCCAGCCCCGCCTTTTTGGCAAAATCGATATCAATATGAATAGGGTTAACATCGCCAGAAGCTCCGGCATATAAAGCTAATGTAGTCCGAGATATTTTGCTTGTATTCAAAACTGGTAAATGGTCGCCAACAATAATTTCATCAAAAAGAATCATTCTATTTCCCCTTCGTTTTCCACACGCTTAATTTCTTATTACCAATGTTGTTTCTAAATCAGCAACATGTTCACCACTTTGGTTTTCAACCTTGGTTTTTTCAATTAAAAACTCTAACGCACCACCTTTTTTTGCATATATATCTTCAACATTTGAATAAAAAGTAAGTTCGTCGCCAACTACTGCTGATTTAAAATAAGTAAAACTTTGATTTGCGTGTAATAACTTCTCTAAAGAAACACCAATATTTTGATAATTTTCAAACGGCTTTGGCACATCCATCTTTAAGCAAAACAAAAAAGTGGGTGGGACTGGCAATGAATCGTATCCAGCTTTTTTGGCCGCTAGCTCATCAGTGTAAATTGGGTTATCTTCTGCTATCGACTTAGCAAAATTAATCAGCCGTCCTTTTTCTACACTCGCAACGACAGGCTCGAACGACTTCCCTACATCCTTTAAGTCCAACATATAAACCTCTTATTTTACAATAAGTTAAATTGAGTTAAAAACATAAAAACACTTGGTACATCACTATAAAATAACGTGTTTTTGACTAGGCCTATAGGGTGGTAAGTGCCATTTTTTAAAATAAATTGGCGTATAAAAACAATGGGTATGCTCTCATTAGTTGCTGCTGAATTGTTAATAGCCCCCTTACCCGCCTCTTAAACACATATTTGCCTCCTGCTGAAGATGGTATGTCATTGTTTCCTTATTGACATAAGGGTAACCAAAACTTCAATTTCTCTCGTGGCCGGGCACACTGCGTTAAAAAATAAATAGCTGCACTCAAATTGCAGATTAATCACCCTTGGACGACTCCTTTTGGCGACCCAGGTTCGGGTGGAGGTATTTTGCTGACCATAGCGGGTAAACGATGGCATCAATACCATTTCGATCATCAAAGGCTATTCCCGCGACCGGCGGCCAGAGCTGAGCCCAAGTGATACTGGACCTTACCTCTGAAAAGCGCCCACGTACGCCAATATATGAAACCCGCCAGCAGCAGCAATGATATGGAAGGCTTTAAGAAATTTGTTTATTTGAATAAAATGCAGTGGTCAGAGAGATTTATTTAACCATACTATGGCAATAAGCAGTGCTAAAAAATAAGTGCTGTCGTTTATACGAATGTACATGCGGTAAAACGCAAACATCTTCGATGACAGGGGAGCTTTTCCTGATAGCCGCACCTCTTAGAGTCGATACTCTATTGGGCTTTTCGCTCCAAGTGATATCTTAATGCGTTTCAGATTATACCATTTTATATAATTGTCGATTTCCGCCATTAAATGCTCGAGTGTTGAATTACTCCAATCCCTCGGGTAAAAAAATTCAGTCTTAAGGCGACCAAAAAAACCTTCACAAGCAGCATTGTCAGGTGAATAGCCTTTGCGAGACATAGAGCGAGTCAAACTGGCGCTATCTGTGCGCTCCCACCGATAGTGTCCTCCTCTATCTGAGTGCACAATGGGTTGCTCCCTAGGGCCCAAATGTAACAATAGCGTCATCAAGCATGGTATTAACCAGTTCAGCATTAGGTCGTTTACCTGTTTTCCAACTCACTACCATGCCATCAAAGCAGTCTACAATTGGCGATAAGTATACTTTGCCAGCTGGAATTTGGAATTCGGAAATATCAGTGAGCCATTTTGTATTTGGCGCGTTCGAGTGAAAATCGCGATTAATCAGGTTACTCGCTGGCGGACTTATTTCGCCGTAATACGAGTTATATTGACGTCGTTTGCGACTTGAATGTGGAATAAGGTTTTCTTCTTGCATCAAACGACGAATTACTTTCTCTGCAATGCTTATTCCTAATTTCCGGACTTCTGCGTGAATGCGTCGATAGCCATAACACTGATAATTGGTATTAAAAATATCAGTTATCGACTCTCTAGCCTCTTTATATTTTTCTGGCAGTTTTCTCCGAGCCTTGTGGTAAAAATACGAACTTCGCGGCAATTTCACCGTTTTGAGAAGCTCTTTAAAACAATGCTTGTCGCGCAAGGCATCAATCAGAGTGGTCTTTTCTTGATTTGTTAGGCGCTCGTGACTGATGCCTTGCTCTTTTTTTAGTAGGTCATTTGCCTTCTTTAAAATATCATGCTCAAGTTGTAATTTGTGCATGTGAAGGTGTAAATCTTTCAGTTGTTCTTCAAGTTGCGGACTATTGGCATTCTTCAATGATAAATTCTTGTTAGCCATGGTATTTGTATATTCTGGCGGCAGTAATTGGTCTTTCCATATGTACAGTGATTCGCGCGAAACACCAATATTTTTTGCTAGTGCATCAGCAGAATCCGTTCGTGTGCAAAGTTCAATAACCGCCGCTTTTTTTTCTTCTTTCGAAAATAAACGTTGTTGAGACTTTCCTTTTTTCCGCCTATGTGACTTTTGAAATTTCAATTCATCATGCCATTTATTGAATGTATGTGCGCAGGGATATCCCATTACTTTCTGTGTGTGAGTAAAGCATTGACCATTGTTGAGATAATGGTCAATCACTGCTTGTTTTTGTGCGGTCGTGTACGTAGGTTTCCGCTTGAAATTTTTGGGCAGATCACCAGTTTCGTCGTAAATCAGAACCCATTGTCGTAAATATTTTTTTGATGGATACCCAAGCATACGAACCGCAACTGACGCTTTTCTGCCTAGTTTAATGTAAAGCTCAACTGCTTTGATGCGTTCTTTATATGAATACATAAGACTACCTCTAAAGTAGTCCAAGTTTTTAGCCGCACCCTCAGTGGATCAATTTTGGATGCAAATTAACAATATGGGTAATCAGGAAGTTTACAGTATCGATTTGTATTTTGACGGCGTACACCCCTGCCAACGAATGAAAGCACGGGTAAAGGAAGCAACCTCACTAAAACCACATCGTTCTGAAATACATTCAAGGCTCTTAGTTGTATGCTCAAGGTAAAACAAGGCTTTTTTGTGTCTAAAGTCATCTTTGATTACCATGTAATTAGAGTTTTCTAACTCTAATTTTCGTTGCATGGTTCGAACAGATATTCCAAGTTCCGATGCAAGTTCATTTTGAGTTGGAAATTGGTTTCTAGGGTATAAAGAAATGATGTTTTTAATCTGGCTTATAAGCCCCAAAGAGTCAAAAGAATGACTTGTTATAGATAATGGTACCCTTAATTGTTTTTCCACATCTTTATAGTTACATAAAACAGGTTTGTTTAGCCATGCTTTATCAAAAACGAGCTCGTTATAATTTTGATTGAATTTAACCGGACAGTTGTATAAGAAATGATAATCGCATAGGTTCACTGGTTCATCGTCTTTAAAGGATATATAGAGCAAAGGAACCTCTTTTTTCAATAACATACTTAACATTCTATTCGCAATACAAGTAAGCATAGTAATAGCGAATAAATAGTGGTTAGAATTTTTTGTTACAAAAGAAAATTGCCACCGCACTATATCCTTTTCAAGGATTAAATTTGCTGCTATGGGGCTTTGGCATACACGATTAACATTATCAATGGCTGTTAAAGCCTTTGATAATGTTTTTTCTGCACATGCAGATTTGATCATTAAAGCAATAGCTCCTCTAGGGAGCGGTTTTTCTTGAGTACCTAATAATTCATCTTTTGTATAGCTTAAAAGCACTTTATAAGACTCTATAATGTAGTGTAAGGAGATAATTCCTTGGGGTTCATCAATGCACTCAAATGGTAAGCCTATTGCTTGTGAAAAATCTCTCTTGGACATACCTACATAATCAGCAATTGAACAACAATCTTGAATAAACTTATTGGTAGAGAATAATTCATTTCTATTCATTTTTTTACATGCCTCTGCATTTGGTTTGACTCAGGGGTATTTCAAAGGAGCACAAATTATAGCTAAATTTAACAATCGGTTAGGCATCTGTTTTTCAATAAACGACGGTTTGCTTTTTTGGAGCACGTACATTCGTATAAACGACGAGCACTTATTTCATAGCTATGCTCATGGCCACAGCACTGGCAAATAAATCCGTTTGGCCACTTTAGTTCCTTCAAACAAGCTAAAATTTTGGCTTCTGGCATGTTTATTTGTCTACGCTTTTTGTTAATGATTCACGGTAAACACTAGGGGTTTGTCCTGTCCATTTTTTAAATGCTCTATTAAAGTTTGCAGTGTATGAAAACCCAACAAGATAAGATATTTCATCATACCTCAAATGCAATTGCTTCAAATAGCCTAATGTTAACTCTTTACGTGTTTTCTCTAATAGACTCTGATAGTTTGTACCTTGCTCATTTAGCTTTCGTTGCATATTTCGAAGACTAAAACCTAAAGATTCAGCGATCACTTGCTGAGAAGGGCTACCAAAAGGTAAAAGATCAAATATCTTTGACTTTACAACATGTTTTAAATCATTTTTATCTATACGAGACATGAACTCTTCAAGAATTTTTTCATGCATTTGAGTTATTAATGAATTAGTCGTTATCAATTGCTTTTGAGTTTGTTCAAGATCAAAAACAATAGTTGTTTTTTCTGCATTAAATACAACATCACATTTAAAGTAGTCATTTAAATAATCAGTATCATGATTAGGCTCGGGAAAAGAAAACAACACTTTCAAAGGTACAATATTTGCTCCTGCTAACTCCCTAGAAAATTTAATTACAGTGAGAATAAAAAGTTCAACTCCAACATAAGATAATACAGGGCTCGCTGTACTTTTATGGCAAAACAAATTCATATGAACCAATAATTGACTATTCCTTTCTAACACCGTGAGCTTACATGTATTTGATAGTACTCTTTTGTAGTTAGCTAAGCATTGGAGAGCAGCTTGTAGGCTTTCAGACGAGACCATGGCATAACCAAGAGCATGAAATATATTAGGATGAAACTGATTGGCAACAGAAATGGAGAAATCATGCCGATTCAACTTAGCGTTAGTATAATTAAGTATTTTAGTTATATTTTTTGCTGTAGTTCTTGATTCTGGGTTATTAAAAGCTCGGCTATCAATCTTAAAATTTTGACATGCTTCATCAAAATCAAGATCAAATAACTCCATTGCACGCTTAATAGAGATCATCCAACCGCTCAGTACCGTATAACTTTCTTCCATATTTTACTTCCACAAGATAAATGTAGACCCCAATAAAAATGATTAAAAATGACAAAACAAATACATTTTGACGTAAAAAGCACTAGTTAAAACCAACGCCCTACGTCATCTTATGTAACAAGTTAAACATAACATTAACATTTCATCTAATGATAAACATTAAGAGTGCATTACAATGAAAAATAACACTACCATGAAGGTCTCATTGGGAGCGGCTATAGTTTTAGCTCTCACGTCACCGGCAGCTCAGGCAGCAGATTTTTACTTCGGAGAAAATGACGACATATTATTGGCAATTAACTCTCAACTGTCTGTTGGTTCTAGTTGGAGAATGTCAGATAGAGACCCAAAGTTTTACTCCTCAAACAATTTGGCTGATGGTATTCCTGGAACAGGGCTTTCTTCAACAACTGATGATGACACCTTGAACTTTGGCAAGCATGATGCTTTCTCAACTATCATTAAAGGGATAAATGATATTCAACTGGAAAAGGATGGTTTTGGTGCATTTCTTCGTGTCAAATATTGGTATGACTTAGAGTTAAAAGATGGTGATCGTCCTCACGGTAATGGACCAAATGGATATGTTGCCGGTGAACCACTCAGTGATGATGGTTTTAGTGATACTTCAAAGTTTACAGGTATACAAATCCTTGATGCCTATGTGTACGGCAGCTTCGATATAGGTGATGCTCCTTTAGATGTGCGTTTAGGTCGCCAAGTGGTTAGCTGGGGAGAAAGCACCTTTATTCAAGGGGGTATAAACGCTATAAACCCCCTAGATGTCAGTGCATTACGTCGCCCTGGGGCCACTTTGAAGGAAGGGCTATTACCTGTTGGTTTGCTTTATGCCAATTTAGGCGCTTCAGAAAACTTAAGTATTGAAGCCTTTTATCAATATGAATGGAGTAAAACAGAAATTGATGGTTGTGGTACTTTTTTTGCGGCCGTTGATTACGCTGCAGACGGCTGTAACTTCATAACCGCAGGAGGTAATGATTCGCAAGCGGTTGCTGGAGGTGTATACTCTAAACGTGTAGATGACATAGAGCCTGAAGACGGCGGGCAATATGGTCTTGCTCTTCGTTATTATTCTGAAGCCTTAAATGACACTGAATTTGGCTTATATTTTATGAACATTCATAGTCGTTTACCTATCGCCAGTGTTTACCGCTCAGAATTTGCTGATTTACCAGGTTTTGTTGAATTGTCTGGTAGCCCTTTTATTCCTTGGGCACAAACAGCAGATCCACAAGTAGCAAGCTTACTGAATGCCTACGACATTACAGATTTATCGAAAGATAATATAGATTCGCTCAATGCTAACTATACTATTGAATTTGTGGAAGATCTTAAAGTATATGGCTTAAGCTTTGCCACCAATGTAAGTGGTGTGGCTTTATCGGGTGAAGTTTCTTATAAGCCAGATACCCCTATTCAAATTAATGGTAACCATGCGGTAGGTGCGGCGTTAAGTGAAAGTCCTTTGCTACCGTTTTCAGCACGTTTACAAACGGTTGGAGGTGGTGAATACCTAAAAGCTTGGGACGCATTTGATATAACACAAATACAGATAACTGCTGTACAATTTTTTGATCAAGTACTAGGCGCTTCAAGAGTAACTTTTATAGGAGAGGTTGGCTTAACCTTAACCGATGGCATAGAAGATATGGCTCAACAAGGCTTTCAATATGGTAGAGATACCATTTATGGTAATCCTACATTCGTACCAGGTGAGGGGGGCTTTAATACTGACTCGGCATGGGGCTATAGAACAAGGGTTGAGTTTGATTACCCTGATTTATTCGCTGGCATTGCATTAAAACCTGTAATTTCTTGGTATCACGATGTAGATGGTTATAGCGCTCAATTCAATGAAGGTAGCACCGTAGCCGCGGCTTCATTGGAGGCGTTATACCGCCAAAAATACTCTCTCACCATTGCATATACTAATTTTGCTGGTGGTGACTACAACTCGAACACAGATAAAGATTTTCTTTCGTTAAGCTTTGCCTTTTCGTATTAATTAAGGATTAGATAGATGAAAAAATTGAAAACAACGATTAGCTTGCTGGTGGTATCAATAGGCGTAATGTCTAGTGCTCTACAAGCCAAAGTGTCATCAAATGAAGCGGCTTTATTAGGCACATCATTAACGCCTATTGGTGCTGAAGTAGCAGGCAATGAAGCCGGAACCATTCCAGCGTGGACAGGAGGCTTAAACAGTAAAAATACCACTAAGAGTAAAGACTCAGGACGCCCAGACAATCCTTTTCCTGATGAGAAAGCTTTATTTGTCATTACGAACGAAAACCTAGAGCAATACAAAGCTAATTTAAGCGATGGTCAATTGGCGATGTTCAAAAAATATGCCGATTATAAAATGCCTGTTTACCAAACTAGAAGAACAGCTGCTTACCCCCAAAATTTATATGAAATTGCAAAAACCAATGCGACAACTGCAGAGCTAGTTGATGGTGGTAATGGCTTAAAAAACTTCAGTATTACCGTACCGTTTCCTATCCCCAAAAATGGCGCTGAAATCATTTGGAATCATTTGACTCGCTACCGCGGGGGGGCTGCTGAACGGTTTTTAGTCACCGTTCCTGTTCAAAAAGACGGTTCCTTCACTGCTGTAAATATGAATGATAAATTAGTATGGCCTGACTTTTTAGTGTCTGGGCGAGATGCGGTAAAAGATGATAACGTGTTGTTTTATTACTTACAGCAAATCACCGCGCCTGCTCGCTTAACAGGTACCGCTTTATTACTTCATGAAACACTAGACCAAGTTAAAGAAGCCCGCCGCGCATGGGTTTATAATGCAGGTCAACGTCGCGTAAGACGTGCACCCAATGTTGCTTATGATAGTCCAGGAGCAGGTACTGACGGATTAAGAGCTTCTGACAATTACGACATGTATAACGGCGCGCCAGATCGCTATAACTGGAAATTAGTCGGTAAAAAAGAGTTATATATCCCTTACAACTCTTATAAATTACTTGATACAAGCGCTAAGTACGAGTCAATCGTTAAAGAAGGTCACCTTAACTCAGAGTTTTTGCGATATGAGTTACATCGAGTATGGCAAGTTGAGGCGACCCTTAAAGAAGACGCCCGTCATATTTATGCTAAACGTACATTCTTTGTTGATGAAGATTCATGGGGAGTATCGGTTGTAGATCAATATGACGGTAGAGGCAAGCTTTGGAAATTATCTGAAGGGCATAATGTTCAATTTTATGACGTAGATACACCATGGATAGTTGCTGAAACTTTATACGACTTAAACTCTGGTCGATATCTAGTTACCGGCTTAAGTAATGAAGAGCCTATATTTATGAAATGGGGAATTGAGGCTAAACGTAGAGACTTCTCAACATCAGCATTACGACGAATAGGTCGTTAGTTTCTAAGCTAATTGAACAGGTTATAACTAGCACCCAGTGTGCTGGTTATAACTTTACACTATTTCAATAATTCTGTTCCCAAGTTAAGTTTATTTTCTTCGTTATGTTTGTCACTTAATTATATAAGGTTTCAATTTTATCCTATTTACCTACCACCGGAGAGTATTGTGAGATCGTATACCCGAACAGGTTTTCTGTTATTCGTTTTTTTTTTATTTTATGGCACTAATTGTCAAGCTACAATAGAGCTACTTAACACCAATTCATCAATGAGCCACTTAGCCCCTAACAGCATTATTACTTCTATAACTAATAGATTAAATAATAATGTTTTAGCCGTTGGGGAAAGAGGGCATATATTAAATTGGAAATCTCCTGGCGATTATACGCAAGAAATATCGCCTGTAGCTCTTTTATTAACCGACGTTATTATTTTGTCTGACGGTACAAAATTAGCGGTAGGACATGACGGGGCCATTATTTCGGCTAAAGAAAATTCAATGGATTGGATTAAACTCTTTGATGGTTTCGAACTTATAAACCTAAAAATAGGTTTGATCGAAAAACGAATAAGGGCATTCAAAAAAACCATTGAAACTATTACAGATACTGACGCCCTTGAAGAAGCTGATTTTGCACTAGAGGATTTAGAGTTTTCTTTAGAGGATGCAGGAAAAGCAAAAATTTCTGGCCCTACTATACCACTATTATCAGTAACTCAAACAAAGAATGGGAGTCTTATAGCCGTTGGAGCCTATGGAACTTTACTTAAAAGTTTGGATTTAGGAAAAACATGGCAATTGTTAGATGAGCGATTGAACAATCCAGATAAATACCACCTTAATAGCATTATCACAGATGAAAACAATAGTACTTATGTTGCTGGCGAGCAGGGCAAGGTTTATAAATCTATTGATGATGGTAGCACATGGAAATCTATCAATACTCCATACAACGGAAGCCTTTTTGGAATACTTAGCCACAAAGAGTCTGGCAACCTTATTACTTTTGGTTTAAAAGGTAATTACTTTATCTCTAAAGATCAAGGAGAGCACTGGGAGCACTTTATCTCTGAAAACAGGGCGACTCTACTTGCTGGATTTACTAAAGATAACGGTGACACAATATTGGTTGGACACGGCGGAACTATATTAAGCTTCAATATCAATAAGCCGGAAAAAACCAACTTAACCAAACATTCCTCAGCCGCAGCTATATCAGCAGTTACCGTCCTTAGTGACCAACTAATATTAGCAGGTCAATTCGGTATTATTTCGTTGAATATTAATGAAGGAATTCATCACTAATGTCTCATTCTAATAAGTTAGTTTTATTCTTTGAAAAATTGATATTTTCTAATCGAATTTTAATATTAACATGTCTCATTTTACTTTGTGCAGTGTTAACTTTTCAGGGTACCCAAGTAAAACCTGAAGCCAGTTTTTTAAAAATGCTACCCACTAACCATGAGTTTATTAATAACTATTTATCCTACAAAAAGGAATTATCAAACTTAGGAAATGTAGTAAGGGTTGTTGTTGAAAATAAAAATGGGGATATTTTCGATGCTGACTACCAAGAAGTATTAAAAAATGTCACTGACGAAGTATTTTTCATTTCAGGTGTTAATAGGGATGGTTTAAAGTCTTTGTGGACACCTAATGTACGTTGGCAAGAGGTTACCGAAGAAGGCTTTATCGGGGGTAGTATTATACCCGATGGATACAACGGTTCGAAAAAGTATCTTGATATCATCAAGTCTAACGTTCTCAAATCTGGGCAGGTTGGAAACCTAGTCAGTAATGACTTTAAATCAAGTATTATTTTAGCCCCCTTACAAGACACAAATCCTGAAACAGGGTTGCCATTAGATTATCATGAATTTTCAAAAGCTCTCGAAGATAAAGTTAGAGCAAAATACACCTCTGAAAATATAAATATTCGAATCGTTGGTTTTGCAAAAGTGGTTGGTGATTTAATTGATGGAGCAATGGAAGTTGTTCTGTTTTTTATGTTAGCGGTACTAATTGTTTTACTGTTGTTATGGTTTTATTCCCGCTGTTTACGTAGCACATTTGCTGTTGTTATCTGTTCTATTTTGGCTGTTTTTGCCCAGTTAGGCACACTAAATATAATGGGCTATGGTATAAACCCATACTCAATGCTAGTACCGTTTTTAGTGTTTGCTATTGGTGTAAGTCACGGTGTTCAAATTGTAAATTCTATTATTCATCATGCTGAAACAGGCGCAAATAAACTAGATGCTGCGAAACTTGCTTTTAGATCACTTTATTTGGCCGGCATTACCGCATTGATTAGTGATGCTATTGGTTTTACTACATTAATGGTTATTGATATTGGTGTCATTCAAGAGCTTGCTATTGCGGCCAGCATCGGGGTGGCGATTATCATTATAACTAACTTGGTTGCATTGCCTATTATATTAAGCTTTATTGGTATATCGCCTAAAGCAGTTGAGTATTCAAGAAAAAATACTCATAACATTAGCTTAGTAGAGAAGTTATTTGCTAACTTTTCTAAGCCTCCTTTAGCCATACTAACTATTGTCGTTTCTGCGGGCTTATTCTCAGGCGGGTTGTATTACTCTCAATTTATGAAAATAGGTGATTTAGATGCAGGGGCTCCTGAACTAAGACCTGATTCTAGATATAACCTTGATAATGCATTTATTGTCAAAAACTATACCGCAAGTACTGACGTATTTGTCATTATGGCGGAAACAGGCGCTGATCAATGTAGTAAATATAACAATTTGGTGTTAATCGACCAACTACAATGGCAGCTTAAAAATACCGCGGGTGTTCAAGAAGTTAGATCAATATCTGACATTTCAAAATTGGGCATGTTTGGCATGAATGAAGGTTCTCTAAAGTGGGCTAATTTGAATAGAAACGAATTTGTAGTCAATGCAACTTTATCACAAATCCCATCCGGTTTTATTAATGCTGACTGTTCAATGGCTCCTATCATTGTTTTCTTAAATGACCATAAAGCTGACACATTAAGCACCGTCGTCAATACAGTTGGAGATTTTAGTAAACAATATCCTCAAGATGGTATTAAATTTCTTCTTGCCGCTGGAAATGCAGGTGTTGAAGCATCAACCAATATCGTAATTGAAGAAGCACAAAATGAGATGCTTATTTGGGTTTATTCAGTTGTTATTATTATTTGTTTAATCACCTTTAGATCGGTGCCTGTTGTTGTATGTATTATAGTTCCTTTGATTGTCACCTCGGTGTTGAGTCAAGCGTTAATGGCCTTTGTAGGTATAGGAGTTAAAGTTGCAACACTACCTGTAATTGCATTAGGTGTCGGGATTGGGGTTGACTATGGCATTTATATTTTCAGTAAAATAACAGAAGGGCTTGCCATGAAAAAGTCTCTCTATATTTCCTATTTATATACATTAAACCAAACCGGCAAAGCAGTAGGTTTTACTGGCGTAACTTTAGCAATATGTGTAGCGACATGGGCTTTCTCTCCAATCAAATTTCAATCCGATATGGGCTTATTATTAACCTTTATGTTTGTTTTTAATATGATCGGTGCGCTTACCTTAATTCCAAGTTTAGCTTGGTTATTACGTATCGGAAAAAGCCAGAGCGAATCTTAGTTCGCAAACTACTAATAATACTTTTAGATATGTGTTTAAGTAAACTCAAGGATATTAAGTGACTTTAATTAATCATACTCATATTCCAGGACATCATTGTTCTAGCACTGCAATAGCAGACTTGGTTCGTTTTCATCATTTCGATTGGAGTGAAGACTTCTGTTTTGGTATAGGCGGCGGCTTAGGCATTACTTATTTAAAAACACCCTCTTCATCTCCTACTCGCCTGCTTCATACTCGCTCTTTAGGATATGAAAAGCGCTTTTTTAATGCTATTGGTGTAGATGATTTTTCATGGTTAAGTGGCCGTACGGAAGAAGAAAGCGAGAAACAACTTCTTTGTGCCATAAACGAAAATCGGCCTGCACTACTACTTAGTGATATTTTTTATTTACATTACTTTAATTCATCAAGTCATTTTCCTGGTCATGGAATTATGGTTTGGGGTTACGATAAAAATAGTAACGTTTTTTACGTTACTGATACAGAAAGAGAAAACTTAGAAACTGTATCATTTTCGGATATGAGAAAAGCGCGGGTATCACAAATACCCCCCTTTATATGTAATGGTGATTTTTATGCTCCGCATCATCTAACCAAGCCTACAGATTTACAAACATTATGCAAATTGGCTATTAAGGAAAATGCATATAGGTTGCTTAATTCAACTGAGCATTCAAGCGGCTTTTCTGCTTTGCATTCCCTGACCGATGATCTCAGTAATTGGGCTGAATTTGATGATTGGCAATGGAACTGTCGATTTGCATACCAAACTATTGAAAAAAGAGGTACCGGCGGTAGTGGTTTTAGAAAAATGTATGCTCGATTCTTAGTTGAAGCGGGCCAACATCTAGAATCTATTAAAACCTTAGAATTAGAAAATAAAATGCTTGAAAGTGCACAGAGTTGGCATGTGCTTTCAACCGCTTTTAAGCAAGCCTCTGAGAACAATAAACCAGATTTTGAATTTATTAAAGAATGTATTAAACAAGTGATTGCAAAAGAAACCTTCTATTGTGAGAGCGCTTTATTAGTTTAAGTTTATAACTTAATTAAAAATTAAGGAATATTGATGGATACTTCCAGAAACATAATTAACAGAGTTGCGATGGGCGATGTTTTTAGGCGTAAAGCAGCGACATCCCCGAACCTTGACGCCATTGTAGAATACAGAAACAATGAACGGCTTGCTTATACTCATTTAGCGTTAAATAAAGCGCTAAATAAAGTTGATAATATGTTAAGAGCGTTAAATATAAAGCAAGGTGATAGAGTTGCATTAGCCAGTCCTAATTCACTTGAATTTGCTCTCGTTATTTATGGTTGCATGAAAGCAGGCGTTGTTGTTGTACCTGTAAATTATTTACAAGGACCTTCTGATTTGGTTTTTACGCTTAATCACTGCGAAGCTAAAGCAATATTTATTGAAGATTCATTAGTTGAAAAATTTGAACAATGCAAACACGAACTCAATTTTTTGAAACATTGGATTTCAATACCTGTTACAGGTTGTAACGTACCAGATAGCTACCTTTGTTTTAATCAGTTACTTGAAAGTGCTGCTGATAAAGAAAATGAAGATCTAATTATTAGCGATCGCGATCCTCTACAAATTTTATACACCAGCGGCACAACATCTAAACCTAAAGGTGTAGAAACTTCTCATCTTGCCCTATTTATCAATAGCCTATCAGCAGCTATTGAGCTAGGCATAAAAAAAGAAGGTATAGGTACATCGGTTATGCCAATGTTTCATTGTGCACAACACCTAATTTCAACCTCAGTATTGCATATGAGTGGTACGGTTCTTATATTTAGAACGTTTGAATCAGAGGATTTTGTCAAAATTATTGAAAAAGAAAAAGTTAACTTTATTTTTCTTTTACCTTTAATGTGGAAAGCGCTTCTAGAGGTTCCTAACATAGAAAAATACGACTTCAGTGCATTAGATACTTGTATGTATGCAATGGCACCAATGGATAAACCAAGCTTACTCCGCTTGAAAGCTATTTTTAAATGTCCGTTTATCTTAGGCTCAGGACAAACAGAAATGACCCCCGTTACCACTGTCTTTCATGATAAATGGTCATATAAAGATGGTAATTACTGGGGAGAAGCGTTAACAACAACAGATCAAGCCGTAATGGACGATAATGGCGTAATATTACCCGATGGTGAAATAGGTGAAATCGTATGGCGTTCACCTTCAGCAATGAATAGCTATTATAAAGATCCTGAAGCTACCGCTGAAGTATCTACTTTTGGTTGGCATCACTCGGGGGATCTAGGTTATTTTGATGAAGATCACCAATTAATGTTTGTTGATAGAAAGAAGGACATGATTAAAACAGGCGGTGAAAACGTTGCTTCTGTTAAGGTAGAGAGAGTCATAATGTCACACCCAAGCGTAGCTGGTGTGACCGTTATAGGCTTACCACACCCTCATTGGACAGAGGCCGTAACCGCTATCGTCATCCCAAAACCTAATGTGGATATAACGGAAACTGATCTAATAAAAATTTGTAAAAACGAACTTGCAGGTTACGAGGTTCCTAAACGCATTCTATTTGTAAATGATATTGCTAAAACAGCTACAGGAAAGTTTCTTAAAGCTCCTTTACGTGAAAAATATGCAAACCTATACTTATAATGCTGTTACTGAAGGCTTTTGTTCTACAATTAAATATTGGATAATTAAAAATAAATCTATTGTGGTCAAGGAACATTGCCGACAGTCTTATAGCAAAGTCAGATTTTTACTGGCATATTTTGGCTTTAAACCGCTGTATTGTGATGTGGAAAATATTACTTTACTATTAGGTGGTATTTCTAAACTTAATGAAGTGAAACATTTTTTCTAATTAATCTATGCGCTCTAAAAATTTCAACATCCATCGAAATAAGCTCACCCTTATACAGTCTCAGCCGGGTTTCGGAAAAACAGAGCTTTTGAATAAACTTTATCAAGAATCTAAAAATTTAAAAAAGTCTATATTTATATCTATATCTCAATCAGATAATAATCCCATAGCCCTTCTTAAAAAAATAGTTATATCCCTTAAAGCTGCTAACTTGGATACGAATACATCCTTTATAAATCAGCTTGATAATATCTCTTTGCCATCATTAGAGCCTATTATTAATTCAATGCTAGATTCATGTTTTATTAGTGAAATTAATTATATTTTTGTGGATGATGTTGATCTACTATTAGATAAGTCTTCTAATAAAATCATAAGTAGTTTATTACAGTCGCCGTAGATTTGGTTTATTTAAATTGGAATATAATCGAATTAAATCAAGTTTTTACGGCGACTTCTAAACTTGTTTAATCTAGCTTTCCATATTACGTGGAGACGATACTTTCCATGTGGCGTCTCATTTATTTCAGATTAATCGTGGATCAGCTTAAAATGGGAGCGCGCCACCGCGATGGCTTTATTTGGATCATCCTGCCAGGCAGTGATCTGCACATTAGCAATCCTCTTACCTAATTTGACGATATCACAACGCGCGTAGGTTTCTTGGGCGCGGCCCGAGAGCATGTAGTCGATATTAAAGTCAATCACTTTGGGCACGCTGGTGGACTCCATTGCCCACATTAAACTTACGATAGCTGCATTCTCCATAAAACCCGCAATCACACCACCATGAATAGCAGGCAGCGCAGTATTACCTACGTTTTTTTCATCAAATGGCATACGGAATACTAGAGAGCCATCTTCATTTTCAGAGAAGCGCACACCGAGAAAATTCGCATAAGGGATCATCTCAATGGCTTTATCAAACTCTTTGGTTTCACGTATTGATTTGAAGAAATCATTTTTCTCTGACATTACTTAACTACCCCTTGCATTTTACTACTGGACGCGCGCATAAAAGTTGCCACGCAGGACGCAACGGGGTCATTAATATCTGTTTGGTAAGCCACACCACGAATAAAGGCCACCGTATTGGTCAATTTATAACACTCCGCAGCCGCTTCAATGCCCTGCCCTGCCAACGCAGGTTTGAGAAAATCAACACGCAAATCCAAGGTGGCAATGGATTCCATCGCAGGCAAAGCACAAAACGTGGCCATACCACCAACACTGTCCATTAAAGACAGAATAACACCACCATGGATGATCCCGTTGGCGAGATCACCCACCAAGCTTTCTGCAAAGGGAATTCGAAATATGGCTCTGTTTCTTTCCAAAGAGACTGTTTCCATGCCTAGCTGCTTCGAGTGTGGGATATTCCCGAAAAACCCCTTTTTTGAAAGAACTGAAAATTGAGGGTCGTCAATTAGATAGGTACGCTCTTTTTTTTCTGACATACTATTTCCTCGTGCCATTTAATATTTAGGGGAGTAAAATTCTGTAATCATAGGCATTCCGTTAAACATAATCAACAACGTGACGACACCAAGGCGTGACTAAACTGTAAAATAAAAGTGGGCAGTAATCAATATAACCAAATTTGGGCATAAACATTGATTCTTAGCGCACATTTATTTACTTAGACATATATGGGGCTCTCGTGCTGTCAACGGCAAGGCCAAATATCCCCTCTCAGAGCAAAATTATCATTGTATTAACAAGTTCGAATATGACTGCCCAATGCCACTATCTAGTTGTATTGGTAGTTGAGTCTGAACGGCTGTGACTTATCGTATGTTGATGAGGTGATGTAAATCGCTGACAACCAGTAGTGAGACAATTTTGTTACGCCAAAATGCTTGTCTAGACGAAATGTTGAAGGATAGAGAACATAAACCTATTACCCCACAATATAAAGACAGTAAAGCCGCAGGGCATTAAAGCTACACTGTTATAAACGATAAGATATTGGCGCAAATTGCTAATGCAATGCAGTTGTTTAAATTGAATAATAAAAAAATGCTTATCTTGGAAAACTTATAATATGCACGTACTTCAAACCATAAATGACGTTAAAGAATGTTTCGAATTACAAAAATGTTATTTTTCATCCGAACCTTATCGGAGCTATGATGATCGTGTTAAAGATCTGAAAAAACTCAAGAGGCTCCTGCTTGATAATCAAGATGATTTCGTTGAGGCCTTAAATAAAGATTTTGGTAGTAGAAGTGCTGATGACACAAAGATAGGCGATATTATCACTACTATTTCAGGTATTAATTACACCATTAAAAACTTGAAATCATGGATGAAACCTAAAAAACGTAAAGTAGACTTGTTATTTCAACCCGCTAAAGCATCTATTTTGTTTCAACCTCTTGGTGTGGTTGGTGTAGTAGTACCATGGAATTACCCTGTATTTTTATCTTTAGGTCCTTTAGCTACGGCATTGGCAGCGGGTAATTGTGTTATGTTAAAAATGTCGGAGTTTACGCCTGTAACAGCAACGCTATTAGCCGGTTTACTTCATAAAGTCTTTAAGCAAAAACAAGTTGCTATTATTGGAGGTGAGGTTGAAATAGCTACGGCATTCACTTCGTTAGCATTTGATCATTTGTTTTTTACTGGCTCAACCAATGTCGGTAAAATTGTTATGCAAGCAGCCGCTAAAAACCTTGTACCGGTTACTTTAGAATTAGGCGGAAAATCTCCTGCAATTATTGATGGTATAATAGACATTAAACTTGCTGTTTCGCGTTTTATTTTAGGTAAAGTTCTTAACTCAGGTCAAACATGTGTAGCGCCTGATTATATTTTTTGTCCTGAAGATAAAGTCACAGTGTTAGTTGAAGAACTACAGAAAATTTATAGTAAAATGTATCCTAAAATCACTAATAATAAAGATTGTACCAGTATTATTAATGATGCCCAATTTGAACGATTAAATGGTTTGTTAGACGATGCGAGAAGTCATGGAGCAAATATAACTCCGCTCACTGCAGAACCTATCAACAAGACAGAAAGAAAAATGCCTTTAACCGTGCTAACTGATGTCAACGATGATATGAAAGTGATGCAACAAGAAATTTTTGGCCCTATCATCCCTATAATTACCTACAAAAATACCGCAGAAGCTATTCACTATATAAATAAAAATGACAGACCGTTAGCATTATATATTTATAGTTTTGATAAAGCATTCCAGCAAGAAATTTTATTGAACACTCATGCTGGTGGGGTCTGTATTAATGAAGCTACTTTTCATGTGGCCAATGATGATTTGCCTTTTGGCGGCATTGGAGCTTCGGGTATGGGCCAATACCATGGGGAAGAGGGTTTTAAAACATTCTCTCACGGCAAGTCAATTTTAAAGAAAGGGCGTATTAGTTTCGCCCACCTCTTGTTTCCTCCATTTGGCGGATTTATGCATAAATTGGTTTATAAATTATTTATTCGCTAGGCCGTGCATCTTAAATTGTTGTTGGATTCATTAAGTTAATCCTCAAGTCTATTTATTGTTCTGGCTTAACCCAAAAAAACATCATTCAATATGATGCTTTTGGGGATACTAATAAT
Organism: Aliiglaciecola aliphaticivorans; assembly: GCF_054782055.1. Lineage (NCBI taxonomy): Bacteria > Pseudomonadati > Pseudomonadota > Gammaproteobacteria > Alteromonadales > Alteromonadaceae > Aliiglaciecola > Aliiglaciecola aliphaticivorans. Next base: position 13,722 of record NZ_BAAGTF010000049.1, on the reverse strand, counting down.
CAGTGATTAATGAACATAGCCCGCTTGGCAGGAACAAAATCAAAAAAATATCCTTTTTAAATAACAAACAGGAAAAAACATGAATCAAACCTTACTTGCGTTAACGGGCTTTGCTGGCTGGACATTAGTTCTTAGCTTCATACTCTTAAATATGAGAGCTTATTATACTTTTTTGAGTAGCAATAAAGTTGCCCTTAATAACTTTCATCCTGATGGCAGTAATACTCCTGGCTTTGGTCAAAGGCTTACAAGAGCCCAATTAAACTGTCTTGAGATGCTGCCAGTGTTCTGTGCTTTAGTCATTGTGGCGGCACTTTCTAAACAACTAGATATGATGAATTCAACTGTTATCTACCTACTTTATGCCCGTATAGCTCAATCAGTAATCCATATGATTTCAACTAATATTATCGCGGTTATCTTACGTGCTAGTTTTTGGAGTATACAATTAGCATTATTATTATTCTATTCCTATCAACTACTTGTAAATTTTTTTATAACGTAAATACAATATTTGGCTTTTATGCAAAATTTACTCATAAATAATTAGAATACTTAAACCTAAAAATAAGAGGTTGCTATGCACTTTTATCAAGCTTTACAACGAAATGCTACTATTTTACCTAACACTATTGGAACATCTTTCGCTGACAGGGAGCACACCTGGAATGAAGTTAACAACAGAGTAGCGAAATCAGCAAGTGGGCTAGCCGCCATCGGAGCAGGCAAAGGCATTCATATTGCAATTTTAGCTTTAAATTCAGATAAATATTTTGAGTGTTTAAATGCTATCCCTTGGTCTGGCAGCGTTATGGTGCCATTAAATATTCGGTGGTCTGTCAAAGAAAACCTTTATTCATTAAATGATTCGGAATGTAGCATTTTGTTTTTTGATGATGCTTTTATCGACACAGCTAAAGAGTTGAAGCTGAAATGTGACAATATCAAGCATATGATTTATATAGGTGAAAACTCGGCACCTGAAGGTACATTAGATTATGAAGAATTTATAGCTAATGCTACACCAATGCAACCAGTCAAATGTGATTATGATGATCTTGTCGGTATTTTTTATACTGGTGGTACAACTGGTTTTCCAAAAGGCGTAATGTTATCTCATAAAAACCTATGGACAAGTTCTGTTTGCTTAATTTCAGCAATGAAAATTAATACTGAAGGTGAGCGATATTTGCATGCAGCACCAATGTTTCATTTGGCCGATATAGGTATTGGTTATGGTACGGTTATCAGTGGACTTACCCAAGTATTCATTCCTGCTTTTACACCCAAAGCTGTTATTGAAACAATACAAGCTAAACAGGTGAACCATGTTCTATTAGTACCTACAATGATAACTCTGTTACTTTCAGAGCCTACGCTAGAAACCTCAGACTTGTCTTCATTGCAAAATATTGTATATGGAGCGTCTCCTATGCCAGAAGGAATTTTAATTTCAGCAATGGAAAAAATGCCTTCTGTACAATTCATTCAAGCATACGGGCAATCAGAACTATCACCTCTAATTACAATTTTGCCTGCTGAATATCATGTATTAGAAGGTGATAAATCGGGTAAGTTACGCTCTGCTGGCCGCCCTGGTTACTGTGTGAGCGTTGAAATTAGAGATGCAGATGGTCGCGTAGTTCCCACTGGAAAGGTAGGTGAAGTATCCGCCTGTGGGCCTAATGTAATGCTAGGTTATTGGAAAAATGAAAAGCAGACTCAATCAACAATTGTTGATAATTGGGTTTTAACGGGTGATGCAGGTTATATGGACGAAGATGGATTTCTTTTTCTAGTTGATCGAGTAAAAGATATGATAATTACTGGCGGAGAGAATGTATTCTCTGCCGAAGTTGAAAATGCACTTTCTTTGCACCCCAAAATACTTGAATCAATTGTTATCGGTATCCCTAGTGAGGAATGGGGGGAAAGTGTCCATGCAATCATCCGGCTAAATGATAATGTAGAGATTACCGAAGAAGACGTTATCGCGCATTGTCGAGAGAATATAGCTAATTATAAAATCCCTCGAAGCATGGAGTTTCGTGAGAAACCTTTCCCGATGACAGGTGCGGGTAAATATAAAAAAAATGAGCTTAGAGACCCATTTTGGAAAGATAAAGTTCGAACCATAAATTAACTTTTACGCGCCTTGTGATAAAAACGTGCCGCGATAGAGCCGATAATCGGACACTTAAAACAAGATCACAGGTTATGCCGAAACTGGCTCAAAGGCAGTGAGAGTGACAGTATCAATCTGTTGATGACTGCCTGCGTCTGGAACCTGAGGAAGTGGTATATCGCTTTCGTTTTGTTTGAATTTAGAGGGTAACACTGGCTATATATTGGAGCGTATCGGCATCACAATGCTGATGAGGTATTCTCTAACGTATGCCTTTAAAAAATAGAGGTTGCTTAGACAAACCGTCCAATGTCCTGCCTGAGCAATACTGCATTTTTCAGCAAAGACTACTTAAACGGTCTGCTAAACCATAGAGAAAACGTTAGCTGAGCAAGGTAAACGCTTACCTAAATATGTAGAGCGTGAATTTGACGAGTTCCTGAGCGTATTGCCGGACATCTAGAGGTAATTGATGTAGTGTTCCGCTTAAGTTTATAACTGCCTTCGAAACTGATCTGGAGTTAGCTGAAACCAGCGTTTAAAAGCTCGACGGAAATTCGAGCTGTCATGGTAGTTAAGAATTGCAGCAATCGCATCTACAGACATTTCACTATTTGCCAGATAGCTGCAAGCTTGTTGCGAAAGTAGCTCATCTCTAATTTTCCTAAAACTACTACCTTCCTGTTTCAGCTTTCTTGAAAGGGTTCGTTTACTAATAAACAACATGGAGGCTGCGGTTTCTTCACTAATGTCTCCCACTGGATACGTTAGTATTATTTTCTTGAGTTGATGTATGTGACTTATTGTTTTAGTCGGTAGTTGATCCAGCATGGATTGACACTGACGCAATGCCAAAGAATAGTTTTCGTGGTTCCCCGATGCATTTTTTATTTTGCAAAGGTCGGCAGGTATTTTAATGACTAACTCATTAGCTGCAAACTCGATTGAACCGGGCAAGAATTCAGAATAACGTTGATAGTAACTAGGGGCGCTATGAGAAAAACAGATACGTATCTGTTTAACAATGTCTCCAATTATAAATTCGGCAACTTGCAGTATAACCGACGCTAGTACTTCAGATAAAATACGGTGCATATCTTCGTTTAGCTCAGCGTCAAACAACCAGGTACAATCCCAATAACATTTACTTCGCGTCAACTTTATTTTTAAGAAATCGATACGAGTGGGCAAATAATTTTTGAACGCTTTAAGTGCAACTAACAGATTAGGACTGCTACTGGCCATAAATCCCATAGCCCCATGAGTTGTCGGTGTTAAGATTTGACCTAAGTATAATCCAAACAGCTCTTCATCAGTCATTTCTAAAGCATTGTGTAAAATTTGAATCTGCTGCCTTGATGTCAGCAAGGTATCTTCCTGCAAAAACTGATCGATGGTCATTTCTGTTTGGCTGATCAACATGGGCAATTGGCGCACTTGCAAACCCAACACTCGCGCAATCACACGAGAATAGTTTGATGATATACAGGCTATTTCAGGCATATTATTCTGTACTTCCTGCCGATTTCGTTTATCGGATGCTTAACCAAAAGTGTTTGGTTGCTCAAACTTTAGAACTATTTAAGCATGTTAAAAGACCAGTGTCTTTAAATGACCCTGTAATGTCAAGTAATGACCTTCCTAAGCTTTCTGTCCTCACGTAATCTGCATCTAGTTAATTTGAGGTGCGTTTTTTTTGTACCCTCTCCTTGCGGGCTATGAAGCTAGCGGGTCAATCAATATTTTCGGAGTAAGTTATGGGCAGTATTACCTTTTTAGAGCACGATGGTACAGAACACCTAGTTAACATTGAGACAGGCAAATCCCTGATGCAAATTGCTATAGATTCTGGCGTTCCTGGCATCGATGCTGATTGTGGTGGTGAATGTGCCTGTGGTACATGCCATGTCATCCTTGAAGGCACGCAGAGCGCTAGCATAGGAAAGGCAAGCGATGAAGAATTGCAAATGTTGGATTTAACCCCAGAGCGTGCAGAAACCTCACGATTGGCTTGCCAAATTATCATGACTGATACGATGGATGGCATGATTGCGCGTCTTCCTGAATTTCAAATGTAGCCGCCCTGTCCATTCAGTCCCTGTAAGTAATTATCTGAGGTAAAAATCGTTATGAATATTGTTGATGTGATTGTCGAAAAAAGTAGCGCAATGGTTCCTATGCCTTTGCAAATTAAAGCCGCCCATTTAATGTACAAGGTGAAAACCAAAGTAGGGATTTACCAAGGGTTTCCAAAAATTGTTGAAGCCTCGGTACCTGATGTATCAACGTTGGCGCTAGCAGATATTGACCTTAGTAATCCATTTTTGTTTAAACAAGGGCATTGGGAATCCTACTTCAAACGCTTACGTGATGAGTGTCCAGTTCACTTTCAGAAGAAAAGTCTGTTTGGCCCATTTTGGTCTATTACACGCTATGCCGATATCATGTTTGTGGATAAAAACCACGAACTGTTTTCTTCTGAGCCATTTGTAGTGATTGGCGCTCTACCTAAAGAGCTCGCCCTAGATATGTTCATTGCAATGGATCCACCCAAGCATGATTTACAGCGACAAGCGGTACAAGGGGCTGTCGCACCAAAGAATCTAAAAGAAATGGAAGCACTCATTCGTAGCCGTACTCAAGAAGTGCTAGACATGCTGCCATTAGATAAACCATTTGACTGGGTGAATGAGGTTTCAATAGAGCTCACTGCAAGAATGTTAGCGACACTACTCGACTTTCCTTTTGAGAAACGTAGGAAACTAGTTTACTGGTCAGATTTAGCTGGGGCTGGAGCTGAAATGACTGGAGGGATAAGTGATACTGATGAGGTATTTGAGGGCATGGCAGACATGGCCAAGGATTTCTCTCAGCTTTGGCGCGAAAAACAAGCTAGAACAGCGGCTGGAGAAGAGCTTGGTTTTGATTTGATTAGTCTTATGCAAGCCAGTGATGCCACAAAAGACTTAATCGATAAACCATTAGAATTTTTGGGCAATTTAGTGTTATTGATAGTCGGAGGAAATGACACCACGCGAAACTCTATGTCAGGAGGGGTGCTCGCTCTGAACCAATTCCCTGATGAATTTGCCAAACTCAAAAACGATCCTAGTCTGATCTCTAATATGGTGTCAGAAATTATTCGATGGCAAACTCCGCTGGCGCATATGAGACGTATTGCAACACAAGATGTTGAACTTAACGGCCAGACGATTAAAAAAGGTGACAAAGTTGTTATGTGGTATGCCTCTGGCAACCGAGACGAGCGTGCTATTGACCATCCCGATCAGTTTATTATTGAGCGAAAAGGGGCACGTAATCACTTGTCCTTTGGTTTTGGGGTGCACCGTTGTATGGGTAATCGTTTGGCAGAATTACAGCTACGTATTCTTTGGGAAGAATTACTAACACGTTTTGACAAAATTGAAGTGGTCGGTGAGCCTGAAGGGGTGCAATCGAACTTTGTCAAAGGTTACTCATCGATGATGGTTAAGCTCACCTCGAAGCAGTAGCATTTCATTTCTAAAGTTAAAACGAGAAAAAGGTAAGGTGATTTATGACACAAAAATGCATCATCATCGGCGCGAGCCATGCTGCCGCTCAATTAATCACTAGTCTTAAACAAGAAGGCTGGAAAGGTGATGTGTTAGTGATCAGTGATGAGCCTTATTTACCCTATCATCGACCTCCACTTTCTAAAGCATTTTTATCTGGCGAAAAATCCTCTGAAAGCCTAGTGATTCGGCCCACCGAATTCTACGAAAAACATGGTGTGAATTTTGTGCAGGGGCGCGTTACAGCAATCAATCGACAGCAAAAAATCTTAACCCTTGGCGATGGTAAAACATTTACATACGACAAGCTGGCATTGTGTACAGGTGCGAGGGCGAGAAAAATTGACCTTCCCGGTTGTCACTTGAAGGGTATACATTACCTTCGAGATATGGACGATGCAAAAGCAATAAAAGCGAATGTGGTGAAAGGCCAACACGCCGTTATTGTAGGTGGTGGTTATATTGGTTTAGAAACTGCGGCTTCGCTTATTAAGCTTGGAATGCAGGTCACCTTACTGGAGACGGCGTCTAGAATACTGCAGCGCGTAACCGCACCTGAAGTGTCTGATTTTTATCAGCGCGTACATAGTGAAAATGGAGTCAGTATTCACACCAACGTTACGGTGACAGGGTTTGATGGTCATGACTATATTGAAAAGGTTTTACTTGCCGACGGTACTGAACTTTCTGCACACTTGGTGGTGGTTGGGGTGGGTGTTGAGCCCAATGTCGAGTTGGCAGAGATGGCAAGTTTAGTAGTTGATAACGGTATACTAGTCGATGATTTTTGCCGTACAAACGACAGGAATATCGTTGCTGCGGGTGACGGCACAAATCAGTTCAACAAAATATACGGTCGCCGTATTCGACTGGAATCCGTACCAAACGCGAACGCACAAGCCAAAATTGCTGCAGCATCCATTTGTGATTTGGACAAAGGCAGCGTTACCTTGCCTTGGTTTTGGTCTGATCAGTACGATCTGAAATTACAAATCGCAGGTTTGAGTCAAGGTTATGATGAAATCATTTTTCGTGGTGACAGGTTGACAGGGTATAACTTTACAGCCTTTTATTTAAAAGAGGGGCAACTGATAGCTGCTGACTGTGTTAACCGCCCTCAAGACTTTATGTTGAGTAAAAAACTCATAACACAAAAGACCATTATTCCGTTAAACCAACTTTTAGATGACTCAATTCCATTAAAAACTCTTCTCTTGAATGTAAGCTAAATTCAAAAATTAGACTTAATTTAATCCGATACAATTCAAGCAAGTTGAAATTGCTTACTGTAGGGACTTGGTGTTAGATGAAAAATTGACAATATAATAATGAGCCTGATATGTCAGGTTCTGGCACAGACTGTGTAAAAACTCAGAATGCCGCTACCCAACTACGTCATATGTGATCCCCGATCTGTGAAACGACTTAGTCACCGATTATTAGCGTTAGCGCGGCATATTGGTTTTGTGGTGCTGAGGTGGGTCGATAATGACAAATATGATGTTTTAACGCGATTTTTGGCGTGAATGGAGGCTGAATTCGCCTTTATTTACTGATGGCTTCCATCAATACAGTTGTTCCCATTATGGTCATCATTCGTTTCAGGTTGTAAGCCAATACATTTAGGCTCATTTCGATACTCACATTCTTTTTACGTCTCATTAAGAAGTGTGTCGCACCCATGCACATTTTAATCGTTCCAAACGGATGCTCTACGGTTTGTTTTCTCAGAACGGGTGTGTCTGGATTATCGTCGAGCCGCTGCTGCATGGCGTCTATTACCTCTTGTAAACACCACTCCAAAAGCGCGGTTATTTGCCGATTTTTAAGATAAGCAGAACTTTCCACATTAAAAAATCATTATCTAATAATGATCCATTCACACTTTCAATTCTGAATTAAAAAATCAATAAACAGGCAAAGTTCACATTCAAGAACTATAAAAAGAAGTGTCGTTGAGAACGGTATGACGCCACCACCGATTGACCGTCTTAGCTAACGTCATACCCTATAAAACCGTGCAGGTGCACGACCCAATAAGTGTTGCATAATTTGGGATTAAATCCAGCCCTCATCGACTTTTTATGCCGATGCCAACGTCAAGTCGCCTTTATCAATGTCTTCGCTGTCATACGCTAGTTGTGATCTGTCACCGTTGTGATCGCGGCCAACGTTATTGCACTAAGGGTTGTAGTAAAAACGCAAGAATAGCCTCACAAAAACGCACCAGTAAAAAATACCAAACAACGCGTGCAGGACGTTTTAATAATGCCGCACGACAACAACGTTTTCGAGCCCGTCAAAAACAAAAAGTAACGCATGACTCTTCCCTTGAAATTCCCCGCCGTGCTGTACTGAGTCAGCAGTTAAATTCACCTAAATGCCCTGTAGAGCACCAAAAACAGACAACAACGATGTATTGCCACTTCTGTGGCGAGGTCTGTAGTCCCTTTTTGCGGCATGGGTTTTTACGTTATCGGGTCAGTAAGGCCAATTTACGGTGCGAGGCCTTAATTCTTTGATGAGGAAACAAATATGGCAATTGACAAAGAGGTCGAGGCAAAAATATTACGTTATCATTTTGTTGAACAATGGCGTACCGGCACGATTGCCCACCCAACTTGGCATTCATCATGGTGTCGTTGATCGGGTGTTAGCTCAGGCCGGCTTACCTAAAGTTGAGCGAACCCGCCTTGCATCCATTATCGACCCTTACCTGCCCTTTATTATTGAAACCCTCCATGAATTTCCGAGACTGACCGCAGCCAGGCTTTATGAAATGGCAAAGCAGCGAGGATTTAGAGGTGGATCCAGTCAGTTCCGCCAACGTATTAGTGAGTTAAGGCCCAGACAACTTCCCGAAGCGTATTTACGTTTAAAAACCTTGCCCGGTGAACAGGCACAAGTGGATTGGGGACATTTCAGTCATATCCAAATTGGCAACGCCAAGCGGCCATTGATGGCCTTTGTGATGGTGTTGAGTTGGTCGCGGCAAATATTTTTACAGTTTTATCTCAACCAGCAAATGGAAAACTTTTTACGCGGTCATGTTGGCGCATTCGAGGCATGGCAAGGTTTACCGAAAATACTTTTATACGACAATCTCAAGTCAGCGGTATTAGAGCGCCAGGGTCAAGCCATACGCTTTCATCCAACGTTGCTTGATTTAGCGAGCCATTACCGTTTTAACCCCAGAGCAGCCGCCCCGGCACGGGGGAATGAAAAGGGCCGGGTTGAACGTGCCATTCGTTATATCCGCGATAACTTCTTTGCCGGGCGTCATTATCAATCAGTTGAAGACTTAAATCGCCAGGCTAACGACTGGTGCCAGGGGGTAAGCATCGACAGGCGCTGCCCTGAAAATGCTGACTTAACCGTCAGAGAAGCCTTTTTTTTACAAGAGCAGCCAAGTCTATTGGCATTACCTGATACCCCATTTAATACCCGTGAACAAAAGCAGGTTAAAGCCTCAAAAACACCCTATGTTCGCTTTGATTTAAATGACTACTCCATTCCCCATCAACAGGTCCAAAAGCAGCTAACGGTGAACGCCTGTTTAAAGCGGGTACGCATTATTGATGGTGAAACATTAATAGCCGAGCATCCGCGCAGCTTTGGCAAAGGGGAGCAAATTGAAAACGAACAGCATATTAATGCGTTATGGCTAGCCAAAACCAATGCCAAAATACATCGGGGGCAAGACAGGCTGTCACAGGTATCCCCCTTAGCGAAGTCTTTTTACAACAGAGCCTTGAACGTGGTCACCCCTTTGGGAAAGAGCGCAACAAAGTACTGGCCTTTTTCATTGACCAAGACTTGTGCCTGGTATTCGGTCACCTTTCTATAAATATCAAATACCTGTCGGGTCTCAAAACCTGCCTCTCTATAGCGCCCTTTAGGCAAGGATTTTCAGTCAATATTAATGACTTCAGTTTCATCTGGCTTATCGACTTGCTGCAATGTAGTACCAACGTGACCGTTTTGCCCACCTGGTTTTTTATCTGACGCCTTTGATTATTTCTTTCTTCGATTTGGATCCGTCGACGGCGGCTTACTGGTATTTTGACTGTTTAATTCCAACCGCTTAGTTAGCAGCTGTACTACTAAAATTAGCACGCTGAACATGGCTTTTAAGGCGGGCGACAAATCCTTCTCTTGATTAAGAAGTAATTCGGCTTCCTTGAGTGTCTGCTCTATGTCAATGCCATCCAGCTTCACCCAGCGACCTAAACGATGTGATTCAATATCCCCATATTATCATGGCTTTTTTTAACTAATTTTTGCGCGCTGTAAAGCAATGTAACGGATTTTTATTTTTTGACTTCGACCGGCTATCAGGAAGTTGATTAAAACCGACAGTCGATCAGGCCGACCGACGTACCGGGTGAGTAGGTAGGTTGAAGAAATGTTTGGCGTTTCTGAAAAAACCAAGCAAAACCCCGTCAAGCGTTTTTTGAATTAAACTCGCTGAATAGTTACAAATAAGTTAACATTATTATAAATGACCGACTGTCGGTCATTTATAATTGACGGATACTTTGTGGAACAAAATGGCAATTAAAGTAGATAAACACAAGAAAAGACGAGACATTGCAGGTGCTTGTACTGAGCTGTTATTGGAAAAAGGCATAAAAAATCTAACCATTACCGAGATAGCCAAAACCGCAGGGATTGGTAAAGGAACGGTTTATGATTATTTTAGTAATAAAGAAGAAATAGTTTTTGAAATCATTCGAAAGTTCATTGAAGAGCACCACAATTATTTACTTAGTCAAAGTGACAAGCAGACATCGACTAAGCAAAAAGTATTATACCTCTTCGATTTTTTCCTCTCGGATTATAAGCCTTATGAAAAACACCTGGACGTTTATCGGGAATATTTAAGTGTCACCTTGTCGTCAAAATGCAGTCCCATGGCCGAATTCAATAGGGAGTGTTCCGGCTTTATAAGAAATATCCTGGAAGACATTATTAACGAGGGCATCGAAAAAGGCGAAATCAAGGACGTGGCCAGACACTTGATAGATGGCTTAATGAAAGCAGAAAGGGGCTATATGGTGATTGCCTGGGCAGAAGGCAGGGATTTAAAACAAGAATTCAAAGACTATATAGACACACTGTTCGATTTAATTGAGGTAAAATAGTGAAAATAATCATAACGTTAGCCCTAGCACTTTCCGCTGCAACGGTACAAGCCAAAGAAATATATGCAACCTTTACCGTACATGCGAAACAGGGTGCCAATTTAGCGTTCAATTACAGCGGTATTATTAAAGAATTACATGTCGACATTATGAGCGTGGTTAAAAAAGATCAGATCCTGGCAACATTAGCCAGCGACGACTTAATTGCCACCAACAATGCATCTAAAGTGACATTGAAATACGCCAAGTTAGACCATGAAAGACACAAAGATCTGTACAAAAAAAATCTCATTGATAAAGCCCTGCTTGATAAGTACGCCATGGCGTATGAGGCCATTAAGGCCAAAATTGAAGTAGAAAACGCCATCTACGATAAAACCATTTTAAGAGCGCCATTCGATGGTGTGATTAGCAAAAGAATGATTGAGCTAGGGGATGTAGTGAATGGGCAGATGATAAAAACCGCCTTCAATCTTCAAAGTGAACATGCTCGAATATTGGTCGTTGAATTTGATCAAAAATATAACAGCGATGTCAATATTGGCGATACCTTTCTATATAAAGTCGATGGTGATGACAGGCAATATGAGGGCCAAGTTTACCGGATATACCCGGAGGCCAATAGGGATAACAGAAAAATCGCCATACAGGTGATTGCCAAAGGTTTAAAAGTGGGTCTATTTGGCGAAGGTAAAATACTCACCTCGGATGATAGCAATAATTTAGTAAAAGTAAGTCAAGAATAGCCCTATGTATAAATTTGCAATCAATCGTCCGATCACCATCCTTATGGCCGTTATGGCGCTTATCATATTTGGTCTCAAGTCCTACACCTCAATGCCTTTGGCACTCTTCCCGAATGTGGATTTCCCCATAGTCACTATCAAAACGGTTTATCCCGGCGCGGATGCTAAAACCGTTGAATCTAAAATTACCGATAAAATTGAAGAAGCCGTTTCGGGTATTAATGGCATCGATAAATTGGACTCAACCAGCTATGAAGGATTGAGTTATGTCATCGTTAGATTTGATCTAAAAATAGACATCAACGAGGCCGCTAACGATGTGCGAGATAAGATTGGTGGTGTGATCTTACCGGAAAACGCACTGGCACCTCTGGTGCAAAAAATCAGCACGGCGGGCGAAGCTATCAGTGTATTTGTGGTCAGCAAAACAGGTGATATGTCTGCGCTAATGCAGCTGGTTGATGAAAAGATCAAACCCAAATTACAACGCATCCCCAATGTTGGTGATGTGGATATTGACGGCTATCAAGACCGGGAAATTCGTATATTGGTCGATCCCTATCTGCTCAATAAATACAAAATATCAGCGATTGAATTGCAAAATGTCATTGGCAATGAAAATTTTAAAGCCAGTTCCGGTAAGAGTATTAACGATAAACAAGAACTGATTATTAAATTCCATGGTGATGCCAAGGACATTGAATCATTGGCCAATATAGAAATAAAACCCGGTTTACGTTTGAAAGATGTGGCAAAGGTATTTGATGGCTTAAGCGATGTAGAAAGTTATTCGTCGTACAATGGACAAGTCGGCGTGATGCTGAATATTATGAAAATATCAGGCACCAATGTCATTGGTATCATTAAAGAAGCCAAGCAATTGTTACCCGAATTAAAAACGCTGGCCGGTGACGATTATCAGATAAACTTGATCAAAGACCAGTCCGATAAAATCATTCACAGTGTCGATCAGGTCAAGTTTGATTTAGTTTTTGGCGCTATTTTAGCGATAGTCATTGTTTTCATATTTTTACGTAATCTTACCGCAACCATCGTCTCTGCACTGGCCATCCCAACCTCTATCATCGGTACCTTTGCGATTATCGATTACATGGGTTACGACCTGAATAAATTAACCTTAATTGGACTCACCCTCGCCATAGGCATTTTCATAGACGATGCAATCGTAGTGATTGAAAATATCAGCAAAAAAATGGAATCTGGCATGGAAGCCTTTCAAGCAACTTATGAAGGTGTGCACGAAATTGCCTTTTCACTGCTGGCAATTTCGGCAATGTTACTGGCCGTTTTCATCCCTGTTGCGTTCATGAGTGGACTCGTCGGCAAATTTTTTAATGCGTTTGCCATGACGGTTGCCTCCGGTATTGTATTGTCTTATTTCGTGGCGATTATGTTTATTCCCACCATTGGCGCCCGAGTGTTAAGACACAAAGAAACTAAATTCCATGCCAAAACAGAACCCCTGTTCCAGGCATTAGATAATGGCTATGTGAGAATTCTAAAGCCCCTGATTCGATTTAAATACATTACCGTATTAGTGACCTTTGGCTTCCTTATTTTATCCAGCCAAATATTCACCAATGTCGGCATGGACTTTGTTCCGGCGGAAGATAATAGCGAGTTTCAAATCACCGCCAAAGCAGAAGTAGGTACATCCATTGGCGAAATGAAAAATAGAATGAAACCCATTATGGATGCCATCAAAGACGACGACATGATTGATTATTATACTCTGAGCATTGCTTATACCACCGCCAACGAGTCGCACAAAGCCTTAGTCTATGTAAAGTTAAAGTCCATTGAACAGCGCGGTTTAGGTCAGGCAGAGATAATAATCAAGTACCGTAAAGCGTTTAAGTCCATACAATCTATGGCCTTGGCCGTTGAAAAAATCCCACCCATAAACACTGGCGGCAGTAATGCACCAGTACAAATCGTTATTACTGGTGACAACCTGGAAAAGCTTAGCGAGATATCGCAACAAGTCTCCCAGATGTTAGGCACATTTGGGGTTCTAGGGATTTTCCCCTCTAAAGTAACATAAATCGCCACAACCCTCGCAGTTAATGGCTTGTGGAGCTGGGTTACCTTTCATTTTAGACTTCATTTTCAACAATAGGCCTAGTTATTTC
>NZ_BAAGTF010000048.1:0-697 GCF_054782055.1 Aliiglaciecola aliphaticivorans | reverse complement strand
ATCAACGAGGTATGAAAAGTTAGCAAGGAATTATGCCAGTATGGTTTCACTGGCATTTTCGATGATGTGGTTGCCGATGTATTGCTGAGTGAAATATGTACAGCAAAGATCAACAGGCCTTAGGAATGGCGGACATTCCCAACTCTTATGTAATGTTGATTTTGACTATATCTGTGGGTGTGACCACTAATTTATTGTGTGCTGGGAAAGATAAGTACTTCAACTCGGTGGAATATAACGCTCAAGTTGTTGCAAATAGTAAAACAAATTGAAAAAGGAAGTAACATGTTCTGGAATATTTTTTTACAAGTATTTATCATCATAGTAACAATTATGTTGATAGGTTATGCCTTTTACCGAATTTTTTATGCTGGAAAATGGGAATAACCTTTTATAAATAGAAGAGGGTAATATCATGCAAGAGTTCGAAATCACTCATTTTTGGATGTTAGGCGTAATGTGTATCATGTTTATATTTTTAGGCGCAGCGCTTATCGGGCATTACCATAATCAACAACGATAAAACGTATTTCCTTTGAAACTCGACCATAAAAAAGGGTCAGTGTGCATTTGAAGTGACCCCTTAAAGTTGGACTCATTTCTAAGCGGCAACCAAGGCCTGATTTCGATATTGTATCGGACTCAGGCCTTTCAGTTTCAGCTTAATGCGTTCATTGTTGTAATAATCGATGTATTC
>NZ_BAAGTF010000047.1:0-10297 GCF_054782055.1 Aliiglaciecola aliphaticivorans | reverse complement strand
GTAAAGTGACTCATTGCATCGAAAGAAAAGCAGAAATCATCAAATGAATATCGCTCAATATTCGTATGTAATGAGCACATAACCTAAACAATCTAAGTGTAGATAATTAAGGTTGAAAGACTATATATCGCTTCCATCTACCAACAGTACAAGACTATCCCAGACACGAGTGTTAACTATATTTCAATATACTCCGACCTAAGTCAGCTTCCGCCGGAGATCCAACAGCAATTCGACCAAAATCAAGGGGTCAATAAAATTCACTATCACTCCAACTATAGCTTTCTGTTATCTCAGCCCTTGGCTAACAATGCCCAGGTGTTTTTATTACTTAATCGAACACAGTTAGAATCTGCCTCCCATATGTCGAGCGTCATGCCACTATTTTTGTTTAGCATTTCAATCGGCGTTAGTGTTTTAACCCTCCTCAGTTCTTGGTATCTGGCGACATTGATTTCCCGTCCTGTACAATCTCTTACCAACAGCGTAATCGCCCACAGATCAACTCAAGATTGTGAAATCCAAGGAAAAGAACGAGAAGATGAAATTGGCCATCTTGCAGTAGCATTTTCTGAAACCTTTGAACAGTTGCAAAGAGCACTAAAACGAGAACAAGATTTCACACGTGACGTAAGCCATGAATTACGAACCCCAATAACACTGATTAAAAACACATTGGAGCTGAGTAAAACATCGCCTTTAGATAAAGAAGGGTTTTTAATTTTAGAACAAGCTAGCAATGAATTAAAACAAACAGTAGAAGTTTTATTAGCGTTAGCCAGAGAAAAAAACCTTGAATTCAACTCCCTAGCAATTTTACCCATTGTTGAAAAAACTGTGCTAGCTATCTACCGTATTTATCCGCACATCGGTTTTCAAGTCAATATTGCTATCCCTCCTTCTATGAAAGTCACTGGAAATCACTATTTAATTTCTCTCCTTTGCCAAAATCTAGTCAATAATGGTTTCTATCACGGCTATAAAGGCGGCATGAAAATTAGTGCAGAAGGCAACAAATTAATTTTTGAAAACGAGTTGAGTGAAATAGACGAAAGACCCTATTATCAAGGGTTAGGTCACGGCCAATATTTAGTTAATCGAATCGCCAATGTGATGGGCTGGGATTTATCCATAGAGCAGTTTGATGATTCATATCGAGTGACAGTTATCCCTCACTAATTGCCACAGGTTGATTTTGTTTAAACAGTAAAAGGCTTAAACATACAAACCAAACAACCTGTAGGGCACCAAAAAGTGCGCCGACTAGACTTAAACTCGGTATCAAGGTTAATAAACCAAAGGCGGCAGTAATATAACCTAAACCATGAATTACCCTAGAGAAACGCCGTTGCTCAATGAGGGTTAAAGTCATGACTAACATCCAGATCCCGCCTACCCACTCTACGCCTTCACCTAAACCCATTTGAATGGCGTAAATATCTTGCCATATTTCCGAAATTTCCCCTTTAGCGGGTAACCAAGCATTGAATAAAAACTCAATAGAAAGGATTGCAATTAAACCGCTGGCAAAAATATATGAAGACCAAATATAGCTGACTAACATCGTTAGTTTATGCATTTTTGAATGTTCTAGTGTGCCTCTAGCCGTGATCTGCATGCTCAATAATAAAATGGCCACCGCGAAAACAATATATACAATAAAATACCAGAATTGCATTAACATTGGGTGCTCGGTAAACACCTGCAGACGCTGAGAAGGTCCGTCATTGAAGTCAGGCACCCACACCAATATTAGAGTCAATCCAAAGATAAATGATAGTGCGCAGGTTAAAGACGCAATTGCCGCTAAATTAATTTGAGTTTTCACTCGTCAGTTTCCACAATGCTGAGTTTATGATCATTATTGATGAAGCGAGAATATAGCACAAATAACCATCGGCCAAGTCTTGGGTAAGGTTAGTGGCTTACTAAAAAGTAATTCAAAATGTGTTTAAATTTACATATTCATTGATTACACAATTAGGCTTTTTATTGTTATCTGCTATATGACTGGTGAATGCCTGTTTCAGTTATTATCAAATTTTGTTAGCTTGATTTTTTAGGTGCTGCAGTGGCACCGGCCAAAATACCGCCATCCACTGTCAATTCGATACCAGTCACATACTTAGCCTCATCAGACGCTAGGTAAAGTACCGCATAAGCAACGTCTTCCGGCGTGCCCATGGTTTGCAATGGAATATCTTGTGCGACCATATCTATAGCGGCCTTGCGCTGCTCTCCTTCGCCTAGCATTGTATTCCACATGGGGGTTAATATTGCCCCAGGATGTACCGAATTACAGCGAATAGGGTAACCTTGTTGCGCACAATACAGGGCAACTGTTTTACTATGGTTTCTCACCGCAGCTTTACTACTGGCATAGGCCGCTGCGCCAGGAATGCCAACCATGCCAGAACGAGAAGAAATATTCACAATACTCGCTGACTTGGCATTTTTTAACATGGCAATGGCATATTTGCAGCCCAAACTAACACCGTCTAAATTGGTTTTATGCACACTGTGCCAAGCCGCTAGCTCAAAATGTTCCGGATCCTGAGGCGTGGAGGTCTCTGTAAACCCAGTGATTCCCGCATTATTGACAACAATATCAAGACATTCATGCTTTTGTAAAAGCAAAGCTGTAGTCTCTTTCCATTGGGTCTCCTCACCAACATCCAGAGATAAGTATTCCGCGTTGGTGCCAAGCATCTCAGCCGCCTTTCGGCCGATATCATCTTCAATATCGGCAATATAGACCCTAGCGCCAGCGTCGACGAAAGCCTGAGCAGTGGCTAATCCAATACCTTGGGCTCCTCCGGTTATCAGGGCAACTTTATCTTGTAGTCGACTCATATCTTTTCCTTAATCACGCTTACATGTGGGAAGAATAACCTAAAATATGTTGACTGACATAGGAAATACAATCTCGGTTTCTAACACACATCTGTCTGCTTCCGGGGGTTGCATTGAGTTCAATCCATTGCTGTTCTGAAATCTGTGTCGCTGGTATTTGATTGATACTGATAATTTCATCCCCGGCTTGTAATCCAGAAACTTCAGCGGGAAGTCCTGCTGTGACATAGCGTACTACGAAATTTCCGTTTTGTAATTTTCGCAACTCCACGCCAGCTAAATTGTATCGTGAAGCGAAAACATGCTGAGAATAAGCTCGCATAATGAATTGATGATTGTGATAATCAATCACGGTAATAAATTGATTCATTAGTGCGCTGCCAATCACCCACCAGTCGTCTTCATCATCGCTTGGGATTAGATTGGTTTTTACTCCGTTTATCTGTAATGACTGAAAATGTATTGCAGGAATCGTAACCCTTTGATGTTCGGTCATGCCACTCATTCCAAAATCGGCAGCCATGATTTTTTTAGTGGGTAGCGCAATATCATTTTCAATTGGGAAGGCCGCACTCATTTTAAAATAATGCCTGCTCCCCGTATCTATCAATACTTCTCGTTGCAATTTTGTGCTTTGATTAAACTCCACAGTGGCATCAATGCTTAACTTGCTAAATGACACGGAAATCGGCATAGCAGCATCGCCTTTATGTACGGTTTGCGGCTCAGCAGATGCGGTTATTAAGGCTTTTTGTTTATCCAAGGTCCAGGCAAAATGTCGGAGTATGTCGTGACCTAAAACACCATCAAAAATCGCCTCATCTTCGCGCAAATAGTAAGGGCTTAATGAAATAGGTATGTAAGCAACTTTGACGTTTTCAAACTCAACTTCACCAATATGTAAACTAGCTAGTTCGGATTGATAAGCCTGGGTATCTTGGCCTTCACCCCAGCCTGCTATTTTCAGTTCAAAACCTTTTTTAGTGAGTAAAGATTTCCCTTTTGGTGTATCAAAAACCATGCTGAAAGAAGCCCCTGTATCAATTAAAAACAGCAGCTCTGTTGAGTCATTTACTAACAAACGCACATAGGGTTTTTCACCAATATAGATTGCAGGTAAAACTTGATCGTTTTTTGGGCTCGGCCAATTAGGCTCAATATCGTCATTGGCATGCATCATTCGAAGACTATTCACTAAGGAACAGCCGCTCAACAACAAGCCAAACACGACTAGCAAAATGATTATATTGATGTGGTACTTCATAATACCTCCTAGATTAAAATATGCGACCTAATGCTAGCAACTTCCTGCTTATCAAAGATGCGCGATACGGCGCTAGCGCCGCCAAAAAATGTCCACGATGTTTAGCAAGTCCATCACCGATCGCGACGGGAACGGCATCGATGATAAACTTGCGTTAAACAACCTTTTAGTTAGAAGCGATAGATGACTTTAAGGCCATATTGACGTTTAAAATGCGCGTCAATGTCATAACCGTTTTGCAACGAATCGAAATCCGTGTAGGTAAAATCAAGGATTACATCCATTTGTTTGGATGGGTTCCAAATTAGTCCCGTCGATAGGGCGTAAGCATTATCTTGGGCAAAGTCTTTGAGCTCTCGATACATACCACTGCCATACACTGTCAGGTCACTGTTTACCCGCCACATTGCTGACAACTCGCCTCTGAACTCAGTTTTATTATCACGCTTATCTTCATTCCAATGTAAATAGTGGGCCGATGCACCAATGGAAAAGTCTTTAGATATGACGTATTTACTGCTTAATCCTCCCCCGAGTGCATAACTATCATCATATTCTGCAGACTCATATAGCCCCATCAAGCCACCATCAATGGTAACTTCCCAACCGGTATTCGCTTCAGGGCGTTGCCAAACAGCATACCTTACTCCTGCTGGGCCAATGGTTAAATTGTCAGTAACACCGTAGGCAAGTGAGAACAAGGGTTGAACATCATTTTCCCCATAACCTGTACCGTAGGATGCCCCTAATCCAATCAGTATTTCGTTGTCATTCAGGGTTAAATTGCGCATTACCGGGTTTGCATCGCTTAAGGTATTTGCGAATAGGTGGGTGGGTATAAAAAGTAACGCTAATATTGAGAGTTGTTTTTTCATCTGTTAATGCCTGTTTATAGTTGATTCAGTGGGGGCATTTTTACAACGGCAAGGTAAAAGCAGGGTGAAATTAATCAAAACAATGTCAGCTGTTTGCAGAGCGGCTTATTAAACTAGTTTGAAAGGAATAAACGTTGCCTTAGTACATAATTCCGTCTTAATTTCACTTCTAGTTCACCTCCCACCCGTTACTTTTATGCTCACTTTCAGACAACGCATAAAGGTACTAACAATGACTACATTTCGAAAAATCAACTATTTATTAACTAGCGCGACTGCCATATTGCTATTAGGCGCATGTGGCTCTAGCAGCAATGACAACACAACTATTTCACCACCTGTTGCCCAAGAGGTGGATTACCAGGAATTTCTAGACGATGCCGTCGAACAGGGTATCCCAGGCGTAATAATGTCCATTGAAGGACCAGAAATAGACTTCATCGGCAGCGCTGGCTTAGCCGACATACAACAGCAAACCCCCATGCAAATAGATCATGTCATGCCCAATGGCAGCGCGGGTAAAAAAGCCACAGCGTTGCTCGTAGCGATGTTACATAACGACGGAGTTTTAAATATTGACGATACTATCGATACTTGGCTGCCCGATGAAATTCTAGATCGAATCGAAAATAGTCGCAGTATGACGTTGCGTCAGTTGTTGAACCACAGCGCTGGTGTTTATGACTATTTAGACTCTGCGACTCAAGCACATTGGTACTCGACAATAATGAGCGACCCTAGCTCACTCAAAACCGATATCTATGCATTGCAATTTGCACTAGATCAGCCAGCTTATTTTATGCCAGGCACTGATTTTCATTATTCGAATACCGGCTATTTGCTTGCAGGGCTTATTTTAGATGAAGTATTGGGCCAACATCATTATACCGAAATGCGCAATCGGGTTATTCTTCCCCTTGGATTAAATAGTACCTACTACAATGGTTTAGAAAAAAGCTTGGGCACTATTATATCTGGATACGTCAACATTGACGGCGTATTGGAAAATGCCAAACCCGTGTACGAAAACATTGGGGTTTCTGATGCGCCATTAGTGAGTTCAGTCAGCGATATTTCTTTATTACTGAAATCCATAGTAGATGAGGACTCTGTTGTCGACAGCGATGTGAGAGCGTTAATCACCTCACCTGAAAGTATGGTACAAGCTTCGAACACCCTAGAGTATGGTTTGGGTATTTTCAAAGAAATGTCCAACACTAAAACTGTATACCACCACGGCGGAGACGAGCCTGGTTATAAAACAGAAACCTTTTATATATTGGAAGACGATATTGCTTTCACCGTCTTTTTTAATTGCAATGGTTATGATGTCTGTGCTGAACAAAGCAACATAGTTGTTCAAAAAGTATTGCAAACTATTCTGTAAACACGATGAAAAAAGCCAGAGAGAAAGTACAGCTTCTCTCTGGCCCACTTGTTTTCAGCAATTAGAAGTACGTTTAAATCCTTGTACCCTAAGTCTCTTAGGATGTCACAACGCCTCTTTTTTATTTTCCTATTAAGCTAGCTTCTTTAAACTCTCCACTAATTGTTGAATTTCATCAGCACTGGTAAATACTTGGGGCGTAATACGGACACATGCACCAGAATCTAAGCCCTTTCGGATAACCGTAAAAATACCAAAATCCTTCTCCAATTTTTATTGCAGTTGATTGGCATCATCGATTGTGGTTTTACCTTTTATTCGAAATGAGCTCATACCGGTAGCCGACATGCTGTCTTTTCCACCTAACACTTCAATATGTCCCATTGACTGCGCTTCTGAAAACCACAAATCTCGCAAGTATTTAAGTCGCGCTTGTTTATTTTCTCCACCTATGGCCTGATGAAAATCCAGCGCTACAGGCACTGTTAAAAACGCTGCAAAATTGGCAGTGGCCGTATGCACGCGGGTGTAAGCTCGATTGTTATTCGGATCGGACTCACCAGGATAAGGAGCGATTTTATCCAGCGTCCCTTTTTGCATGTATAAAGCACCGACTCCTACCGGAGAGCCTATCCACTTATGTAAATTAAATCCTGCCCAATTGACGTTTAGATCAGAGATTTTATAATCAATTAACCCCCACGATTGTGCACAATCACAAATAACATCAATTCCCCGCTTTTTAGCTTCTTCGACAATTTCAACCACAGGAAAGACTAATCCATGTTGATTACTCACATGGGTGAGTAACATCAGTTTAATATTAGGGTGCTTATCGAAGGCGGCAATATAGGCTTGCAATAATTGTTGTTGGTCAGCCAGACTCGGTGTGATTACCTCTATGCTTTCCACCCCTTGATCCTGCTCCAACCATTTCATGGTTGTTTTAAAACTAGGATAATCACTGTCTGCAAACAACACCCCGTCTCCAACATTTAATCCTTGATATTGACGAATCAGATTATGGATAGCCTCAGTGGCATTGCGGGTCAAAACGATTTCGCCTTCTTGGGCACCAAGGGCTTGAGCCACTCGACTCATGGCATGGCGGATATCACCAGGAAAATCTTTGCGGGCGTAAAACGAGTTTTGATCGTTGACCATCTTAGTGGCGCGTTGGTAAGCCTCAATGACTGGCTTGGCCATTTTTCCCCAATAACCGTGCTCTAAATTAACGATTCCCTGTGTTCGATCATAATAAGTGGCGACCTCAGCCCAGAACCCTTCGTCAGCGGCTAAACTCTGTGCAGAACCATGACTTGCTTTAGGCAATATTAACCTTGAAGATTCTTTTTCAGCAGCAACGCCAAATGAGGAAAGAGCAGCCGTTGTGGCAACTCCAGTTAATAAATTACGACGAGTTAAGGAAAATTTAGAGTGGTTCATATGAGGGCTGCTTATTCATTTCAATTCGAAAATTAGGGTAAAGGTAATTTATGACATTTTAATAAAATAAGGAATCTGTAATCGATATTTGATCTGCGAGAGTTTATTTTACCGAAAGATAAAACCTAATAAAATCAAATGGAAAGGATAAATAAAACTGCCATTTTTCCTTAACCGCTTTGTCATTTTAACGTGCAACAGTAGCGCCTTTCATCATTCACATTTAAATAATTCTAGGGTTTAATTTATGTTTGCGTTATCAAAGGTTTCTCGTTCTGTATGTTTTGTTTGCAGTGTTAGTGCCATTCTTCCCTCTTTAAGTCAGGCTCAACAAACGCCCGATGATGCTGCGAGTAACAACTTAGAGAGTATCATTGTTACTGGAACTCGTTCTTCCGAAAAAACCGTATTTGATTCTAGTGCTCCTATCGATCTAATTGCTGCAGATGAGCTTATGGGAACAGTATCAGAAGACTTGTCAGATACCCTAGCCCAGTTAGTGCCCTCTTATAAAGTTCAAAGGTTACCAATGGCCGATGGTCAAGTATTTGTTCGCCCAGCCACCTTGCGTGGATTATCAGCGGATCACACCTTAGTATTGATCAATGGTAAACGCCGCCACCGTTCAGCCCTTTTAGGCGGTAATGGCGCTCAGGCTCCCGACCTATCGCAGATACCTGCTTCAGCAATTAAACGCATTGAGGTTTTGCGAGACGGAGCATCGGCTCAGTATGGCTCTGATGCGATTGCAGGGGTAATTAATATCATATTAGACGATAGCCAAGGGCTTGAAGGTTTTGTGCAATATTCAGAATATGCCGAAGGAGACGGTGAAAATATCAGGACTGGTATCAAAGGCGGAATGGAATTAGGCGACGACGGTTTTGTTACAGTAAGTTTTGAATATGCAGATGCTCAAAAAACCTCCCGAAGTCGACAGCGACCTGATGCCATTCAGTTTGCAGCCGACCATCCTGAAGTTGACGTACCTAATCCCGTGCAAAACTGGGGACAGCCAGAAACAGAAACCCTAAGAATTGCATTGAATTCAGGTTTAGATACCCAAATCGGCATGGCCTATTTGTTTGCTACTTTCGGCCAAGGAGAAGGCCTAACTGACTTTAACTGGCGTAACCCAGACAGCACTAGTGCGTTCAATTTAACAGATGTATTCCCAGACTTTGACCTAAGAGACACTTATCCAGCGGGCTTCTCTCCTCAGTTTGGTCATGAAGATAGTGACCACTCACTAAATGTTGGCGTAAAAGGCACTTTATCCAACGATTTAGATTGGGATCTCAGTGTTGGCTTTGGACAAAACAGTATCGAATATAACATGTCCAACAGCATTAATGCCTCCCTAGGCCCGCTAAGTCCTACCGATTTCTACATTGGTGAATTGAGCCAAAATGAAACCAATGTTAACGCTGATTTCAATTACCTTTGGGCTTCATCTATGCTCAGCGATGCTGCAAATATTGCATTTGGTGTTGAATATCGTAAAGAAACCTATGAGATAAAACCCGGTGATCTCGCATCCTATGAAATAGGACCTGGCGCTACGGTAGGATTGCCTTCAGGTTCAAATGGTTTCCCTGGATTTTCGCCAAATCAATCGGGAGAATCCAGTCAAAATAGCCAATCAGTATATGTGGATGTTGATTTACCAATAAGCGAAATGTTAACTATTGGTTTAGCCTCACGTTATGAGAAATATTCAGAATATGGAAACGGAAAATTAACCGGTAAGCTCTCTGCACGCTATGAAATGAATAGTGATCTAGCTATTAGAGGAACAATATCCACTGGATTCAAAGCCCCTACACCTGGGCAACTATTCAGTGAACGCACGTCTCAAGGACTAGACACTAATACCTTAAATATATTCACCACTGGTCGTTTTTCACCTGAAGGTGATGTCGCAAATGTAATATCTCAACGAGAAGACGTGACCATCAATCCCCTTGAAGCAGAAGAATCAAATAACTTCAGTGCGGGGATAGTGTATCGCCATGACAGCGGTTTCCATTCATCATTAGATTTTTATCAAGTGGATGTGGATAATCGCCTAAGTACGTCTTCTACCTACACGGTTACTGATAATGAAAGGACTCAGCTTGCTTCACTGGGTGTTCCTGGAGGCGAAAGTATTACCCGCGTTAACTTTTATCAAAATGATTTTGATACTCGTACAACAGGGATAGACTTAGTCATAGGTTACACCACTAATTTGAATCAAGGTGTTTTATCGCTAACCTCAGCACTGAATCACAATAAAACGGAAGTGCTAAATGGTAGCTTAGTTGACAACGACACAACTCGTAATCGTTTCGAAAATATCTTGCCACTGTAATCCCCCCATTTTAAGCAGCAGTTATTCGTAGAAATTAATTAAGCCGCTCTCAATAGTTGTTTAGGTGGTACACCACCAATTGCCATATTAGGTCGTTCATTGTTGTAAAGCCAGAGCCA
>NZ_BAAGTF010000046.1:0-42496 GCF_054782055.1 Aliiglaciecola aliphaticivorans | reverse complement strand
CGGCATCACGCCATTCGATTACCTGATGTACTTACTAGAACAGGTCAGCCAGCCACATTACGATATCGAGCAATTGCTACCATGGGAATTTGCTAAACGCTAGGTGGGATTGGCGAACGCTTACGGAGGAGCTTCGATTAGCTTTAGTTGATAATCGCGCAGCGCGAGGCCGCAGGAGTTACTAAGACACCCATGTTTAGGAGATACCAAGACACCCATGTTAAGGGGGGGAGCTTCGATTAGCTTTAGTTGATAATCGCGCAGCGTGAGGCCGCTGTTTTTAAGGAGTTCGTCCAAGTAGATTGAGTTGTAAAAATTCGTGAGCAACCACAAAATTAAAAAGTGTGCTTTAACCCAATGGCTATGCACCTTGTATGATTGCTACCTTGTGCTATACCTTAATTTACTTTTAGTATCGGTTAACTCAAACGCTCATATAAATTTTATTCAGTAAGGGAATACATAATGAATCACTTTATCGCTTTAGCCGTTTTAGTCACTTTGTCTGCGCCATTCAATCTTAGTGCTAAAGATACGCATGTTCTACAACGACTCCAAAGCGTGAAAAAAGAATTAAAAGAAGGGGAGTCGCATAATTACTTTATCAAGGCGGCAGAAAATCACTTTATTTTTGGAGAAGTTGAGCAAGACACAATCGATGTGAAAATTCAGTTATTTGACCCTAAAGGGACAGAAATTAAGGCCTACAATAGCACTGAAATTGGTAGTGAGCCTTTTACATTAGATACTAAAAAGGCTGGCGATTATAAAGTCGTTGTCAGCTCGTTTGGTGAAAGTGCCGCTGGCCGTTACTCAATACAATTAGTTCGTAATGAGGCCATCCCTGAGGACCCTGATAAACGCCTCGAACAATTACTCAGCCCATACGATAAGGAAGCGACTCCTGGTGGGATCATTGGTGTGTTTGAAAAGGGGCAGACTACCCACGTTCATTCCGCAGGTATGGCAAATATTGCCCATGGTGTTGCATTTACCCCCGACATGCCAACCAATATTGGTTCTGTTTCAAAGCAGTTTACTGGGATGGCGATGCTACTACTTGAACAGCAAGGAAAGTTAAGCTTAGACGATAATCTTCGGCAGTATTTTCCGGAACTGCCAGATTTTAGCGCAGACATTACCATCAGAAACCTTCTTACACATACCTCGGGTTTACGTGAAATATTTGATTTTTTAGGGATGCGGGGGTGGACGGGCGAAGAATTCATAGACAAGCATCAAGCTATCGAAATAGTGAAAAAGCAAGCAAAGTTACAATCCGCGCCTGGCGAGAAAATGAATTATAACAACACAGGCTTTATTTTAATGGCACTGCTTGTTGAACGCGTTAGTGGACAGCCATTTTCAGACTGGATGCAGG
The DNA here is from genome assembly GCF_054782055.1 of Aliiglaciecola aliphaticivorans. NCBI lineage: Bacteria > Pseudomonadati > Pseudomonadota > Gammaproteobacteria > Alteromonadales > Alteromonadaceae > Aliiglaciecola > Aliiglaciecola aliphaticivorans. The sequence continues at coordinate 41,115 of NZ_BAAGTF010000046.1, read as the reverse complement.
CAAATATTTTTGAGCCACTCCATATGAAAAACACTTATGTAAGACGGGATCCTGGCCATATTATCCCCAATGCGGTTCAAGGATACGATAATGATAAAAATGGCTTTCGAGAAGCTGGAGATTTGTATTCCGCACCGGGAGCCGGTGGTATTTATACTACTGTTGCTGATATGGCAAAGTGGTCCCAGAATTACATCACTGGCGAGTTGGGTGGAAAGGAGCTGATCACTAAATTAACGACGCCTGGCGTACTTAATAACGGTGAACCGCAAACTTATGCATTAGGTTTGGGCGTCGAAGATTATAAGGGATTATTACGCTACGAACACGGTGGTGCTGATATGGCGCATTATACTAACTATGCATTCTTTCCCAAACTTGAAAAAGGGGTGTTTTTAAACACCAATAATACAGCTTTTAACATGGCTATGTGGAATCAAGTCGTTGACTTGTTTTTTGGCAAGGATTTTACCGAGTCATCGAAAGAAATTGATAATCAAGAAGATATAAGCAGTCTTAGTTTATCCCCAGAATATTTAGCGCAGTTAGCAGGGAAGTTCAAATCAGAATTGCTCGGAATGACTGTGGAGATAATGGCTTCAGACTTACAGCTTAAAATGGTCTTTGACGATAGTAACGCCATGCCCATGATAGCGCTCTCTGAAACGGAGTTTGCGGTGAGCGATGGACAATTCAATGTGCGCTATTCGATGAAAAATGAAAAAATAAGTGGCATCTCCATTAAACCCGGTCTCAGTTCGGATCGTTACGAGTTCACAAAACTCGACATATTTGAACCTACAAAAAAGCAATTGGCTGACTATACAGGTAAGTACTTTTCGAATGAGTTAGAGGTACTTTACACCATCGGCATGAATGAAGAGGATAGCCTCACGCTAAAACTGTACAATCTCCCTGAATTGACCTTAGTTCCGTCGGAACCAGATGTGTTCAGCGAAACGACCACTATATACAGTGATTTGAGTTTCATTCGAGATGCAAGTGGCAAGGTAACTGGAATAAGCCTCAGTAATGGCCGTACCCAGGACGTGATGTTTGAGCGTATGTCCTTGTAAGTTTTCAGAGCGGTTGTATGGGAAGCTCAGCATGCACAGTTATTGGCAAATAACTTGGGGTGAATGAGTACTTTTCCCTACAAGCAGCTTGGCAGACGAGGTCGAAACCTATTCAACCATCAAGTTAGCTCTGGATCAGAGGGACTAAATTACCTATTTAATCGCTCTAGTCGATTTAATCTGGTTAGAGCGATTTTAGCCTTGGCATAGCCTCTTTCTGCCGATTCTTGATACCAGCGTTTTGCTGTAGCGCGATCTTGAGCCACGCCTTTTCCGGCCTCATAGCTGAGCCCTAATTGGTACTGGGGAATGGCATCGCCTTGCTCTGCTGCCTTGAGCCACCACTTTACCGCTAACTCATGGTTTTGTTCAATTCCCGCTGCGAAAGCATAAGCGTTTCCTAAATTATGTTGTGCCAATGTGTTACCCAGTTTGGCTGCTCGTCGATACCATTCAACGGCTTCTTGTGAGTTCTCATTTTTTCCTAGCCCTTCGGCATAAGCGGTTCCCATCAAAAATATAGCCTCTGGAACCTGTTGCTCAGCTAATTCTTCTACTTTAGAAATCACACTTCTAGCAATTTCCTTTGCCTTGTCTTTATCTGCTGGATATCCCATTCTGCCGGTTGAATATACCCTTGCTATCCACATAACGGCCAAAGGATCTTGAGTAGATGCTGCAATTTCAAGTAGTGCTTTCGCCTTGGCATCGTCTACTTGCCCCGTTGCACCTATATACCATTTTATTGACTCTTCTAGTTTGCTATTAATTTGATAGGTTTGTTGTGCACTAGTGTGAAAAGAAATTGAGATGAAAAGAGCGATGAGCAAGAAGCATGATCGAAGAATAGACAATTTATTATAGTTTTTCATTTTAATCCTAAGGCTTATGCTGTGATTGTTGAAAATTGAGCGTTGAACAGATAAATAAAATACACCTAAACTAATGAGTTACTACTAGCCTGTGTAATTTCGTTTTAGAGTACAAGTTAATAGAGCATGGCTCAATGTACTTTTAAAATGAATATTTTGATAAGCAAAATAAGGAAGAAAAAGGTGGTGAATGGCGTAAATAAAAACCGCCCTTATCATGTTATTTAATAAGGGCGGTAATACAGTGCCTTTGTTTAAAAAGCTTAACCAAAGGCAAACTAGTTGTTTAGAAAGATGCTTTAACAGCAAGCCTTGCTGTAGTGCCATCACCTATAGTGACATTATTGGTACCACCACCTGCTAAGTAGTCCTCATCTAACAGGTTCTCAATGTTCAAACGAAAATCAACATTTTTGCCCATTAAGTTTGTGCGGTAGGTTGCACCCACATCAACACGTGCATAACCGTCTTTGGTAACCGTGTTGGCATTGTCAGCAAAACGCTCACCTTGATAGAAAACACCGGCATTCAGGGATAGTTTTTCATTCACTTCATAACGAGACCAGATTGAAGCCGACCATTTAGGGGCATCTGCAGGAGTATTACCCTGATAAGTTTCATCTACTTCATATTCTGCATGTAAATACATAGCAGATGTCATCACGAACCACTTGTCGGTAACAGCACCTTGAGCAGATATTTCAAACCCTTTGTGGGTTTGTAAACCAGATTGAGTCGTCACTGTTTCATAATCTGGATCATCATTTAGTTGCTCAGAAATTAACGTACCTGATTTTTCAATATTGAAAATGGCGGTATTCAACAACAGACGATCTGATACTTCCCATTTAGCGCCAACCTCAATTTGCTTAGAGGTGGTTGCATCGATTTCCATACCAAAGTTTCTGTCTAACTCATCTTCAATGGTTTCACTTGATTGCGGCTCGAAACCTTCTGAGTAGTTTACGTAAATAGTGCTGTTTTCAGCTGGGTGATAAAGCACACCAACTTTTGGCAATAATGACTCGTTATCAGCTCCTTCACGATTTTGTTTGTCGTAACGACCGCCAATGGCTACTTGCCAATGATCATTAAAGGTCATTAGATCTTGGAAATATACACCATAATAATCGTACTCAGTGGTACTTAAGGTTTCATCTCTGTGATAATCAAGATCAGGTAGTGAAGGCTCAACTTCACCAGGCGTGAAGGTAATTGTATCGCCGCGCTCAATTAATTGCCCATAGTAATAATCCAGACCATTGGCGCCAAATAAAAGGTTATGCTCAACGCCACCAATATTCACATCACCATTGAAATCGATAAAGGCGGTTTTAAATTGCCAATCATCAAAACGGTCATAAGGGTTAGAGTTATAACTATCCCCTGCTTGATAACCCGAGGGTAGGCTAGGTGAAGACTCAAAGCGTTCACGTTCGAAAGTTTGTTCGTTATAACCTAGTTTTACTTGCCACTCAGGGTTAATGAAGTAGGTTAATTTAGCGCCAATATTCTCTACAGTTATATCGGTAAAGGCCCAAGAAAAGTCATTGATCGTGTGTTTTTCACTGACGATTTCACCGTTATCATTTAGCCATGCACCTGTGTCTAAACCGGCTTTGTCGTTTGTGCGATCGTAATAAGCATTGATTATAAAGTCGTCGCTAATTTTATGTTCAAGTACCAGTGAACCTAAGAAGCGGTCACGTTCACGAGTTTCACCGTTTTGGTAATCACGGTCAAAATTAACGTCTTGTTTGACTAAAACGGCACGGTAGTTTGTGTCTGCCATGATTTCGCCACCTGCATCTAACATGAAGCGAGTAGACCCAAGTTGGTCAGTATCTGCAGATACTTCTAGAAGACGTGATTTGGTTGGTTGTTTAGTCACCATATTGATCAAGCCGCCAGGTGCAGATTGACCATATAAAATGCTCGAAGGTCCTTTAATTACCTCTACGCGAGATAAGGTTTCGATAGGCTGCTGATAGTGCGACCAATGCTGGTGGCCGTCACGTAGGTAGCCAGTAGAAGAACTTAGTTCAAAGCCTCGAGAGCTGAATACTTCGCGGTTACGTTGCTTAGAGCCTGGAGATAAACTAGCGTCATTGTTCAGCACTTCACCCAACGTAGTCGCCAACTGTTCATTAATGATCGTATCAGGAATGACGGTGACTGACTGGGCAGTTTCTAGGAGAGGAATATTACTACGCATCGCACCAGATGCATCCTGCACTTGATAATCATTAAAATATGAACCATTTACGCTAATGACCTCAAGGTCTTTTTCGCCATCGCTCGAATCCGGCGCTTGTGCGGCACTTGACAGAGAAATTAGCCCTAAACTAACCCCAACGAAAATCTGGTTTAAACGCATGAAAAGTCCTAAATTTTTTATATTAATCGACGAAGGACCGAGATATTAGCACAAACACGAATGATATCAATTCTTATTTGCAGTGTTATTTGTGTGTTGATTACTATGGTTTTGACTGATTTAAGCTTTCAGGCGCTGATTGTTATCAATGGATTTGAACAACAGCACCAGTGTTATACAATCAGTAGGAATTTCAAAGAAGCGCGGCGAAAGCATTGTTCGCGCAAATCAGATTTAGGAAGTTAATTTGAAAAGATCAGCGATTTTAGCCGTTTTACTTGTGAGTTTGGCTGCCTGTAAGGTTGCCACTAAAGATAATCAAATGATGAGCACTCAGATGGAAGATGAAGTTATGCAGCCAGCTATAAACAGTATAGCCACTGACTATGTAAAGCTCGTATTGGAAGTTGGACAATTCGATAGTGATGTTGTTGATGCTTATTACGGACCAGAAGATCTTAAACCTGCTGAATTAGAGAAAGGTTCTGATTTCCCTGCAGCAAGCCTTAAAGCCAAAGCACAGTTATTAACTAAACAACTTTTAGCTTTGCCTACAGACGCACTGTCAAAAGAGCAACAAGTTCGATTAACTATGCTTAAAAAACTGCTCATTGCGATTGAAACTAAAATTACTATGTTAGATGGACAAGAGTATGTTTTTGAGGAAGAAGCCAAGTTGTTGTACGACACTGTCCCTCCTAAGTTTCCACTGTCTCACTTCGATAGTTTATTAGCGCAACTCGATACCTTAGTGCCAGGTGAAGGGAACTTATCAGAGCGTTATACCGAGTTCACCAGTCAATTTGTTATTCCAAAAGATAAAATTGATATGGTTTTTAGAACTGCCATTGCAGAAGCGAGAAAAAGAACGTTATCGAAAATATCCTTGCCTGAACACGAGAACTTTGTATTGGAATATGTGACCGACAAAGCGTGGAGCGGTTACAATTATTATCAAGGCAATGGGCAAAGTTTAATTCAAATAAACACCGATTTTCCCATTTATATTACACGGGCAATTGATCTTGCTGCCCACGAAGGGTATCCGGGGCATCATGTTTTCAATGCGTTATTGGAACAAAAATTAGTGAACAAAAATAAGTGGGTGGAGTATTCAATTTATCACTTATTTTCACCTCAATCACTTATTGCTGAAGGTAGTGCCAATTATGGCATTGACGTGGCGTTTCCGGGGGAGTCTAGGCTGCAATATGAAAAACAAGTACTGTTTCCATTAGCGGGGTTAGATGCAAGCAAAGCAGATTTGTATTACCAAGTTCTTGACTTGGTTAGTGAGCTTAGTTACGCAGGTAACGAAGCGGCAAGGCAATATTTGAACGGCGATATTAGCAGAGAAGACGCCGCCGAAATCATGGTTAAATACCAATTGTATAGTCCAGAAAAAGCGTTACAACGCACCCGGTTTGTGGATAAATATCGTAGTTACGTTATTAACTATAATCTTGGCAAAGACTTAGTGGCTGAATACGTAGAATCAAATGGTGGTACTGCTGATCATCCTGATAAGCGTTGGCAAGTATTTGAAGAACTCTTAAGTACCCCGAAAACTGCAAGCATGTTAGAAAAATAACAAAACGGCATAAAACAGAGGTAATTTTTCATTTCAAGGGTTGCCTCTGTCCATGCGCAAACACGCTATTGGGGAAGGATGTTATGTGTAGTACATGATTAGTTGAATCACTACCATTATGACTAAAAGTGGCAGTATCCAGCGACTCATTTTCGACATTTGCTCTGCAGATAATCTAAAATTCGAACGCTCGAGTAATGGAATTACGATCAACAAAGAAGCAAACAATACGCCTAAAATAATTAAAACCGTCAAATTTTACTCCTCCTGTTACCACGCTATTCTTCAATACCAATCCAATATCGACAAACTAAAGTGCGAGGCTTATTTATAATATACACAATGGGGGAGACGAGAAGTAATTCAAGTAGATCAAAAACAGAGCTTGGAATAGATTATACCGTTCAATCAGTGGAGTAGTGAAACATAACGCCACCACCAGGCGATAATGAAAGGTAAATATACCTAGTTAATTATCCACCGGTTGAGGAGTAAACTAATGTGTCTTCGGTTACTTTTAAAGCCTGTACCGGCTTTCCTGGATGTCTAAACCAGTAATCACCTTTGCGCCAAATAGTGCCGTCTTCCGCCTCTACTTGTCCTTCTAGTATGAAGCCTTCGTTATAGGTTTCATAGCCTGACTCTCGAACGGGAACTGTTAAACCTTTATAAAACCGAATTAAACAGGATCCCTCTTTACTTAGTTTATCTTCACTCAGCACAAATCTGCGGCCAATCGTTTTCTGGTTAGGCCCTATTAATACTGGCCAGTTATTTTCAATTGGCACCTTGGTGTAAGCAAAGTCTCTTGTACTGGTTTTGTTATCAATATAAAAAGGCTCGTCTTTTGCTATTGCTTTTGGATAATTGAAGTCCAGGTTGCGCGGTGAGCGTCCAATAAAAATTGTTTCTGTTGGAACTGCACTTTTAAAACCGTGCACAAGATAGGGAGGGTGATAAACATAGGATTGGTCACTAAGCCAAGTCTTGTGATCAAAGGTCATTTTTCCCTCAAGTATAAACAGTTCTTCGTAAACTGTATGGTAATGAGGAATGCTAGGTGGATTCGCGCCTTCTTCAGGTACAAAGCGGAAAAGAGCCGTTCTATCGCCGCTATCTTCATTAAAGTTGAGCATTTTACAATAGACGCCTGAGGACAGTTTATCCCAAGGCAGTGCATCAGAGCTTAAATGGTCGATATGATGTCGCATAGTTTTACCTGTACTGTATTTACTAACTGCAGTTCTTTTTTAGTTAGCGGGTTCAGCCGTTAAGGTTTCTATTGGATTAGTCATTTCGTGATTAACTTTATGCTTACCAGCTAGAAAGAAAAACAAACCGGAAGCTATCAATCCTGAACCTACGAAAATGGTATACATCCAATGCCAGCCCATAAATTCTACAAGACGGGTTGTCACTAACGGGGAAACTAGAAACCCTGCATTTACACAGGCTGAACCACAAATTCCCATCGTTGAACCACGTAACTTGGGATGAGATTGGTTCATCAAAAATACAATAGCAATGGAAGCAGTACCGTTTACAAAAATCGCCATAATTGAAAAAACAATAAGATCTTGCCACTGTGATTGAGGCAGCCATATGGCGATGACCAACATGATTGCCCCAAGTGTTGCAAAGGTTAATGTTGTTGCTCTTAATGATAAATAACGTCGACTGATATAAGCGGATAATAGATAGCCGACAATACCAACCACTTGTAGCGTTCCCATTATTAGTGCTGCCATCTCACCGCTATAACCTCTAGCGACTTGAAAAAATGTGGGTAAATAGAAAATTTTGGCACCTGAAGCCAGTCCATAACAGAAAAATGCTGCGCAGAAAGCAAGGGCAGTAAATCGGAAGCTACCTGAAAAAATGTCCTTAATTGAACTCGTATTTTGTGCGCTAGCATCATCGTCAGACAATTTAGGATTATTGGGCAAACTCAAAGTAAACAACAGTACCAGTGGCGCGACAATAAACCCCATCATAAAAATCATACGCCAGCCATTATCTAACAATAACGCAACGACTAAAGACGCGAAGAACCATCCAAATGGATAACCACATTGCAGCAAAGAGATGAACCAAGTTCGATTCTTGTCTGAGCTATAATTAGCCACCATGGAAGCAATAATGGGCACTAACGCTGCGCTTAAACCGAAGCTCAGTGCGCGTAGGATAATAAACCCTTGTTGCGAGGTGGCAAGACCCTGTAAACCAACTAATATGGCAGATAACCCCATACAGATTAATAGCATCCAGCGGTGACTCCAGCGGTCAGCTAAAACCCCTGCTATTGGGGCAATGATCATCGCCGCCAAAAAAGATATTGAGATTATCGATCCTGTGTCATTAAGTGAAAAAGCAAAGGTCCCCATTATGTCTGGTAATACGTAGCTAAATAATGACTGGTCCATATTTGTAAGGGTTGAACTTAAAATCGCGATAACGAAAACAAAGATGCCAATATTACGTGCACGCCATTGCATAAAAGCGTTGCCAATTGGTTTTGATTCATTGGTTGGGTTAGGGGTACTTTTGGAATTAATCATTCACAGGACTCTTATTAATAACGTCTTTTTTTTGACCATATCAGTTATCTAAATATATTGATATATGTATAGGTTTAATTTTTTGTGTTTTTAACAGGTGATTTCAGAATGGGTAAATAAATTTAGATTGAAACCTAATCGATATTAAAAAGAGGAGGAGGCTGACGTTTAATATGAAGCAGCGACACCAGCTGATATTGCTAAATTAGATTAGATCATATTTGTCTGTCTCTGAGTTTTGAGTATTGACAGTAAATCTCTTTTTTTCCCGCTGCGTATCCTTCATACTTGCGCCACTTTCATTTTAGGCAGCTAAAACTTCATGTTAAAACGGAGTATTTTGAGACTAGTTGGCTCGGCAATCATCGTATCGATAACGATTATTGGCACTTCTATTCATACCTTGTATAGCAAAAAAGAAATTAATATTGATCCCAAATTACATGAAATTTCAGGGATTGAAATTGATAAAAAAAATCGTTTGTGGGCCATTAATGATAGCGGGGATGACCCTAAGCTGTATCAGATAAATCAAGACGGTTCGATTGCTAAAGAAATATTAGTAACCAATGCTAAAAATGTTGATTGGGAAGACATGACTCAAAATAGTTTTGGGCATTTTTTCCTTGGGGATTTTGGTAATAATGATAATAGTCGCAGGTGGCTAACGATCTATAAAATCGAAAACCCCATTGATATTAAAGGCAATACTACAGAAGCTGAAATTATTAAGTTTACCTACCCAGATTTAGATGATAACCCAGTCACACCAGAAAACAGGAATTATGACTTAGAGGCTTTTGTTGAATTGGACAGGCACCTCTATTTGTTTACTAAAAACAGAACTGAGCCCTTTGATGGCATCACTAACGTTTACAAAGTAGGTGATCATGCTGCTAACTTTGATGCTGAATTAATAGGATCATTTAAAACATGTACAACCTTGGGAAAGTTATGCTGGATCACATCTGCCGCACTAAGCCCTAATCGTAAACAGTTGGTGCTTTTGGACTCAACCAGTATTTGGTTATTTGAAAACTTTGAGGGAGATAATTTTTTTAGCGGCGATGTATTTCGCATTGATTTAGGGATCGTCACGCAAAAAGAAGCCGTTACCTTTTTGGATGACAACACCATTGTATTCACAGACGAAGCGTTTAAAGGCATTGGTGGCAATGCTTATGTTATCAAACTTGATGAAGTCGAAAAGATTGTCGTTCGACGTCGAGCTGAAAATATCCCTAAACAAGCACCCAAAGTAATTAAAGGGTCTGAAACTCGAAACCAAAAAAACAAAATTCTTAACGAAAACTCTTAAAAAAAACTCTTAAGACACCCACCGCTTTTCTCACAAACAACACTGCTGCCAGCTTAGTGTCTATTTAAGTAGGCTGCATCCAACCTGCATTTTGACTAGCCTACTTTGCGTTTCAAATTGTTCGTCTTGCATCAATTTGGGTATTCACCTATACGGTATTTAACAATTTTTGTTTTATATTTTATTGAATGATACATTGTTATGCTAATAATTCTAATATGTCAGCTCAGAGCTTTAAGGAATTAAAAATGTCGCAGGTCCAACAAACATCAGGCGGCTCATTGCTGGCTGATAGATTGCACGCCACTGGTGTGAAAACCATCTTTTCTCTCGCGGGTGCGGGACATACTCACTTATTACTACCCCTTGAAGATTTAGGTGTTCGGATAGTCAGTACCCGTCATGAAAGCGGGGCAGTCGGGGCGGCTGACGGTTACGCTAGGGCTACTGGTGAGATTGGCGTTGCCGCAATTATTGCTGAACAGGGTTTACCCAATGCCGTTTCTCCTATATCAACTGCAATGCATGCTGGTTCTCCTTTAGTCGTGCTTGCTACTCGTTTTCCCGATAGCTGGGTTGAAGCCGATGGAGAAGTACCTGTTGATCATCATCAGATGATTTCAGGGGTGTGCAAATGGGTCAGAACGGTTCCATCAGCAGATAAGTTAATTGAATATTTTGATACTGCATGTCGCATTGCTACAGCAGGAAGACCTGGTCCTGTGGTGCTAGTGATTCCGCAAAATTTCTTGATGGCTCCCTGTCATCCTTCGATTGTTGAACTTCCTCATGTTCCCAATCCTCCCATTGTCAATGCCACAGACATTAGAAAAATTGCAGATATGATTGTTGCAGCCAATCATCCCGTTGTCCTGATGGATTCAGGAGCCGTGCCGAAAAAAGGCGAAGAAGCCAAAGTCTATGCGGCATTGAATAAATTCAATAAAGACTTCGATGTACCTATATTTACCTATGGCCAAGCTCGTGGATTGATTCCAGAAGATAACGAATCTGTATTGCCTTGGCCGTTTGGGCAGCTCGTTTTGCCCGAAATAGATTTACTGATCGTGGTGGGAACCCGTTTAAATATGTGGTTTGGTTTCGGGCGAGCTCCGCGGTTTCCTGAGAACATGAAAACAGTACAAATTGATATTGAGGCAGAAACTATCCATCGTAATAATCAAGTCACTTTTGGTGCCGTTGGTGATCCTGCTACTGCAATTCAAGATCTGGCTTTAGAGTTGAATGATCGTGGTTTTTCTGCGGGCAGTTTGCATTGGTTAGATGATGCATTGGCTGAACGTAAGGCGCTGGTTGAAGAACGAAAAAGCGGCAACAATAAAGAGATTCATGCACTTGAACTTATTCAGCAAGTTGAAAAAAATCGACCTAAAGATGGCATCTTTGTTGGTGATGGCGCAGATATTCTAAATTGGAGTCAAGCACTGGTCAGAATTGCTCGACCCCGTGGTTATTTAGATCACCACCCGCTAGGCTCTATGGGGGTGTGCTTGCCTATGGCTTTAGGCGCTGCTGCGGCAGAAAGAGACATCGCCACTGCCCAAAACCGTGCGCCAAAACGCACTACTTTATTAACTGGTGACGGCTCATTAGGTTTTTATATTGCAGAGCTCGATACTATTGCTCGGGAAGGCTTACTTCTTACTATTATTGTCGGTAATGATGCCCAGTGGGGTACAGAGGTGCATGGACAGCGCTTGATGACAAAGCGTACCGTCAGTACAGTATTGGACTGGGTTGATTACGCTAAAGTAGCTCAAGGATTCGGGCTTGAAGCACATACGGTTAATACGCGAGACGAATTAAACGGGGCTATCGAACAAGCTTATACGGATACGGGACCTAAATTGGTAAATGTTCGTATTGATCCTGCCGCCGGTATGGAGCTGAAAATAAACCCTCAACTTACTTTTCTAATCTTTAGTGACTTAGCGCCACCTAATCGGTAAGGCTTGCTGAACTTTTCGTTTACTTAATTGGTATTTCACAGCGACAGTTTGATTTTTTCAAACTGTCGTAGCTAAGACACAAGCATCTAAACCCTCCTTATTACATCATTTTTGGAAATAATCCTTTGCCAATTGCCGCATATATCGTGCGCCCATTAATCTGTACATTGCCGTGTAATATTTTTGTTAAAGAACGGTTGGTTTTATGTCTTCAAAATTTAAAAAGGCTACTATTGCCGCAATATTCGGCATTTACATAGTTACGCCATTTTCCCACGCAATTGAAATTTTTCATCAAGATGATGGTGAACACGTTACTACAGTGAGTCTTGGTGGATACGCGAAAGTAGATCTTCGTCATGTTAACGGAGATGTTGCGTATCAAGATTATTGGGTGGGTAATTTCCCTGGCGGGGAAGCGACTGATACTTCTCATACCGGGTTCAACGTGCGCGAGTCTCGAATAAACATGAAGGTTAGCCATGATGATGTGTCGGGTTTCTTTGAAATTGATTTCTATGGTGGAGGCGGCAATGAGATTATCAGCAACTCATCGAACGTTAGGATTCGCCATGGCTTTATAAATTATCAAAATTGGTTGGCAGGTCAGACGTGGAGTACCTTTATGCCGCTCAATGTGATCCCTGAAACCCTAGACTTTGGTGGTCCTCACGTAGGCGAGGTATTCATCCGTGCCGTGCAGCTTCGGTATACCTATGGAAATTGGCAGTTCGCCGTTGAAAACCCTGAAACCTGGGGGGATGATGATGTTGGAACACCCTCTAGTGCCCTTGGTCTTACGGGTGATGAAGCCGATGCCGATGAGTCTATTCCTGATTTTGTCGTGCGCTACAATTATCAAAATGATTGGGGCTCATTCGCGGTTGCTGGTTTATTGCGTAAGGTCGATCAAGGCGGCATAAATGAAACCACTGCGGCACTCAATGTTTCAGGTAAAATTGATTCAGTGGGTAAAGATGATTTTCGCTTTCAGGTTACCCTGGGCGAACCCGGCCGTTATGCTTCTACAGCCTTAACTACTGATATTGTGGTCAATCCTGATAACCAGCAAATTGAAGTGGAGCAGTCTTTAGTTTATACCTTAGCTTACCGTCACTATTGGAGTGAGACTTTGCGCTCAACGGCGTTCTACGGCGCAGCTGAAACCGATGTTGCTGAGAAAAAACGTGCCCATTGGGGGCTGAATCTTATCGAATCATTAACTGACTCCTTAAATGTTGGGGTCGAGGTGGGCAATTATCGTGTTGCTGATCCAGATATAGAAAGTGTCAGTTCAAACTATTTACAATTCTCGGCGCAGTACTCATTTTAATAAAAATATTCCTTTTTACGCTGCAGTGCTTGGCGAAAATGCTCAACCAAAAGGTTGAGCATTTTGTTGGGTTGCCGAGTTTTGGGATACACCGCGTAAATTCCTAAATTTTTGGCTACAAAGGGACTTAGCAAGGGGACTAAATGGCCAGACAATAGCTCTTCATGAATAAGTGCTCTGGGAAGATAAGCAATACCAAAACCACTTAATGCACTTTGTTTTAACGTATCCAATGTATTTGTTCTAAAACGACTGTTTACCTGCACGGGATAATCTTGGTCATTTACATGAAACTTCCATGCTTCCATTTTTTTGTCTTCGTATTTGTATAATACACACTGATGTCTGAGTAAATCGTCTGGGTGCTCAGGGGTGCCATTCCGATTTAAGTACTCAGGACTTGCACATACTATCCAAGAGGAATCTATTAACCTTCGACCAATTAAGGATGAGTCTTCAAGATCAGCGGTTCGAATTGCGAGGTCATAACCCTCATCCAACATGTCAACTACACGGTTGCTCACCAATAATTCAACATCAACCCCAGGGTATTGTTCGCAAAAATCTGTGAGAGCTTGATTAAGCACCAAATTAGCGGTGACGACAGGCATGGTGATGCGAATTTTACCTCTTACGATGCTGCCAAATCCAGATACCACATCTTGCGCATCTTGAATTGCTTGCTGTGCCACTATGGCTTTTTGATAGAGAGCTTTTCCTGCTTCGGTAAGGCTCAATTTGCGTGTTGTACGGTACAACAACTGCACATTAAGCGCTTTTTCTAAGCGAGCAATACGTTTGCTCACGACAGACATCGTAATCTCGTGTTTAACCGATACTTTTGAGAAAGATCCTTCTTCTACAACAAATACAAATAAAAGGATATCGTCAGCTTTAACCATGGTAGGAGCGTTCTATTATGTCAAAAAAGGAAATAATCATATCGTTAAACCTTATATATTAACAGCCTGTTACTATTGTAGAGTCCATCACAAGATTTTAACTATCAATTAACAATGGTTCGAAGCACGCTTTAAGGTGATTTGACAGCGTATTGTTTACGTTTGAGAGGATGAAGAATGAGTGATATTGGACTCGGGTTGTTAGCCTTAGCACCCATTGGTTTGTCGGCGCTTTTACTGCTTGGTTTACAATGGCCTGCTAAAAAAGCCATGCCGGTAGTGTTAGCCCTAACTATCTTGTTAGCCTTTTTTGTCTGGAATATGACAGCAACTCGGGTCACTGCATCGATTATTCAAGGTTTAATCGTCACTGTCTCTGTCATGTGGATTGTGTTTGGCGCAATATTTTTACTTAATACATTAAAATATACGGGGGCTATTCAGACAATTCGCCAAGGTTTCGCGCAAATATCTCCTGATAGGCGTATACAAGCTATCATTATCGCTTGGTGTTTTGGCACTTTCTTAGAGGGGGCTGCGGGCTTCGGCACACCAGCAGCTATCGCAGCTCCATTGTTGGTTGCATTAGGGTTTCCTGCGATGGCAGCGGTACTCATTGGTATGATGATTCAAAGTACCGCAGTATCATTTGGTGCAGTAGGTACTCCCATTATCATTGGTATCAATAACGGTTTAGACTCAGCCAATATCAGCTCATTACTCGCCGCTGAAGGGTGGTAATGGTCGCAATTTATTCAACATATCACCTCCGAAGTCGCAATTATTCACGCGTTAGTTGGCACCTTCATGCCGGTGTTTATGGTTATTATGCTAACTCGTTTCTTCGGTGCTAATCGCAGTTGGAAAGAAGGGTTTGAAGTCTTGCCATTCGCCATATTTGCAGGCTTAGCCTTCACCGTGCCTTATGCGTTAACTGGTATTTTTCTTGGCCCAGAATTTCCGTCTTTGGTAGGAGGCCTTGTTAGTTTGGTTATCGTTGTGAATGCAGCGAAAAGAGGTTTTTTAATGCCTAAAACCACTTGGCGTTTTGCTGAAAAATCTGCATGGCCTAAAAGCTGGATTGGTAGCATCAATCTTGATACTAGCAACGAAATTCAGCATAACCCTATGTCGCAAACAAAAGCTTGGACTCCTTACTTAATTGTTGCTGGTTTACTGGTGATTTCTCGTGTATCCCCAGAGATAAAAAGTTTTCTGGCGAATATGAGTATTGGTTTAACGGATATTCTCGGTGAGCAAGGAGTTAGCGCAGCATTTAGCCCCCTTTATCTTCCCGGTGGTTTACTCATTATTGCAGCGCTTACTGCGATTCTGTTACAAAGCAAAGGTAAACAAAGACACTTAGCGTTTAGTAGTGCATTGTCGGAATCAAATAAAACCATTATCGGCGCAGGCATGGTGCTTATGTTTACGATCCCTATGGTGCGCTTATTTATTAATTCTGGCGTAAATATAGGCGACATTCCGAGTATGCCGATGGCGAGTGCGCAATTATTTGCTGATATGTTAGGTGACGCGTTTCCGTTAGTGAGCCCCACAATAGGTGCATTAGGAGCATTCATTGCAGGCTCAAATACTATTTCTAATATGATGTTCAGCCAATTTCAATACGAAGTGGCAATGAACTTACATTTATCGCCATCTTTAATTATTGCAGGGCAAGCTGTCGGCGCAGCAGCAGGTAATATGATTGCTATTCATAACGTTGTTGCTGCTAGTGCGACTGTTGGTTTATTAGGGCAGGAAGGTGCTACCTTGCGAAAAACCTTATTGCCAACTTTTTACTATGTTTTAGTGGCAGGGTTGCTGTTGATGTTTGCTACTTACATATTGAATATTAGCGGCCCGCTAACCTCTGGATAGCGTTCTCTATGCACAATGAGTGAGGCCATTTTAGCTCGTTTGTTTCGAATTTAGCCTGTCTGTGTCAGGCCCGTAGAATATATTTATCACACTTATAGATAGGTGGTAGTTGGAGAATTACAAAATGAATCATGACTCTGTTATTTCACAGTTTAAATCAATATTGAATGATGAGCATGTCACAACGGGAGCCCGTGAAACGGAGCACTATCGTTCAGGCTGGCGCTCAGGTCAGGGAAAAGCACTAGCCGTAGTGTTTCCACAGACGTTAATACAGTTTTGGCAAGTGCTTGAGGTGTGTGCGCAAAACAACTGTATTATTATCATGCAAGCGGCTAAAACCGGCCTAACCGAAGGTTCTACACCCAATGGTAATGATTACGATCGTGAAGTTGTGGTTATCAATACCTTGGCAATGGATAAATTACTTATTTTAGGCAGTGGCGAACAAGTTATTGGTTTTCCAGGAACAACCTTGCACTCTCTCGAGAAAACCTTGAAGCCCCTTTCTAGGGCACCACACTCAGTTATCGGTTCCTCAATGTTAGGTGCATCTATGGTGGGTGGCGTGGCGAATAACTCTGGTGGTGCGCTGGTGAAGCGCGGACCTGCATATACTGAGTTATCTCTGTTTGCACAAATTAATGAGCAGGGTGAGTTACATTTAGTGAATCACTTAGGCATTGATCTTGGAGATTCTCCAGAAGAAATTTTAAATAATCTAGAGCAAGGTAACTTTGATCACAACAACCTGAATACGGACAAGCTGGCTAGTGCATCTGATTATCAACAGCGCGTTCGCGACGTTGATGCCGAAACTCCTAGCCGATTCAATGCTGATACAACTCGTCTTTATGAAGCCAGCGGTTGTGCAGGTAAACTTGCTGTATTCGCTGTTAGGCTAGATACCTTTCCAGTGGCCAAGCAAGAAAAAACCTTTTATATCGGTACCAATAATCCCGATACCCTGACTGAGATTCGACGACATATCTTAAGTGAGTTCAGCAATCTACCTGAGGTAGGAGAGTATTTGCACAAAGATATTTTTGATGTGGCCAAAGACTATGGCAAAGATACCTTTTTAAGTGTTAAGTATTTAGGAACAGATAGGCTCCCTAAAATGTTTGCCTTAAAGGGCCGAATCGATGCGGTTTTGAATAAAATATCCTTTATTCCTAAATTCATGACCGACCGGGTGATGCAAGTGGTTGCTAAACTTTTTCCATTACATTTACCGGCTAGAATGATGGCGTTTAGAGCTAAATATGAACATCACCTGATTCTGAAAATGAGTGATGATGGTATCGCCGAGGCACAACAGTTTCTAGCAAATTATTTTGTCGATAAAGCGGAGCGTGGGGGCTATTTTGAGTGCACCGATAGTGAGTCTAGCAGTGCGTTCTTGCACCGTTTTGCAGCTGCAGGCGCGGCCATTCGTTATGAATTACTTCATCAAAAGGAAGTCGGTGAAATACTGGCATTAGATATTGCACTGCGCAGGAACGACCGTCACTGGGTAGAAGAGTTACCGCCGCATATTATGGATAAAATTGATAAAACACTCTATTACGGTCATTTCTTTTGCCATGTATTCCATCAAGATTACGTGCTTAAAAAAGGTGTCGACGCGAAGCTACTCAAAGCTGATATGTTGGCAGTTCTTGATAACAGAGGTGCTAAATATCCGGCTGAACATAATGTTGGACATTTATATAAAGCCGAAGACGGATTGCAACAATTTTATAAGTCATTAGATCCTACCAATACCTTCAATCCAGGTATTGGTAAAATGGATAAATATAAACGCAATTGCTCCTGCTGTATTTAGAAAAATAAAGCCCTACAGCCTGGTCTTTTAAGTGCGGTGATATTTCACCAGCCTAGGCTGTTTTAAAGAATCCCACCTCTTTGTTGAGCTTTTCTGCAAGTTTATCCAAGGCTATGGTGGCTGCGTTGTTCTGCTCTAAGGAATGGACTGTTTTCTTGTTGATTTCATCTATTTGTGCCATCACTCCATTTATGGTGGCTATCACATCTACCTGGTCAGAAGCCGTGTCGGCCACTATAGTCGCATTGCTATAAGAGCTATTCGCACTCTCTTCAATTTCCTCTAATAAGCCCATGGCATTGTGCGTTTTTGTCTGGCCATCTTCGACTTTAGGTAAGGTATTTTGCATAACAGTTACTGCAGTGGATGTTTCTCGTTGGACTTCTTCGATGGTTGATTGAATTTCACTGGTAGCTTCGCCTGTGCGCAGCGCGAGTTGTCTAACTTCATCTGCTACTACTGCGAAGCCGCGGCCAGACTCACCTGCACGAGCAGCTTCTATCGCCGCATTCAGGGCAAGCAGGTTCGTTTGATCAGATATGCCGTTGCTGACATTGGTGATGCCGCCGATTTGATTGGTGAGTGCTTCTAATTTGCTTATTTGATCAACCGCTTGAGAGACGGTTGTAGTGACATTTTTCATGGCGTCTACGCTCAAAGACATAGAGTCTATGCCGTTGTTGGCTCTTTCCACCATGCGTTTGGCATTGACTTTGTTTTTGGAAGCGGTTTCAGATACCACCAAGATATTTTCTTTCATGTCACTTAATCGGGTTCGGGTGCTTACCGTTAACTGATCTTGTTCTTGAGCAAGTAGGAGAATATCGTTTGACCCTTGAGTTACCACGGTTGACTGCTGTTTCAAGTCTTGTGAGGCTCCAACAATTTCCAATACGGTTTTGCGCAGTCGTTCTTGCATTTTGGACATAGTGGCTAACATACTAAACTCATACTTAGTGCTGAGTGATTGCACCAAGTTACCTTGTGCTATTTTCGTAAGAGACGCTGCTGCGATAGCAGGCTCAGCCCCAAGTGATGCTTTCACACTATTGGCAATGATGTAGGCCACTAAAATCGCAAGTATCAACGCGCTAAGGGTGAGGAGCAGCATAGTGGTCTTAAAGGTGGCCGCATTTTCTAAAATATCGTGGGTAGCCTCGATGTTTTTAGCTTCTTGTAAATCAATAAATGCATTAATACTTTCCAACCATTGCACAAAGAGCTGGCTCCCGCCATTTTTAAGCAGGGTTAAAGCATCCGCGTTTGTTTGCGCGACTTTAGAGCTTATGACGTCTTGTATTACCCTTTCGGTTTGCTGTTGAAGGGAATCGATTTTTTGTAATATGGTATTTTCTTGCCCACTAAAAGCCGTACCGGAGGCTTGCATAGTTTGCATTTTGTCATAGTCGTTAGTGTGCTACCGATCATATTGACGCGATAAATGCCAACCAGCGTTAGTATTATCATTAGCAAAATGACTACACTGAAGCCAATAAGTAAACGTGTATTGATACTAAATTTATTAAATATATCCATGCTCTTTCCAGTTTAAAGATAGACTGTTTAGGCCATCTACAAGTTTAGGGTTGGTATTTACTTGGTTGCCATTCGGGCTGCGCTGCTTGAGTATATAGATACACAAAAGGGCACTATGTAGGTAAGGATGACCTTGAACCAAACGAGTTCTGCATCACCAAAAATGGCTTCTGCTTGGTTTATCAGCGTCAGTAATGTGCCTACTACAATACTAATTATAATTGCTGTCTTAAATTGCTGTGCGGTAGACATATTAATGACCTAAAAGCATATGGGTTAAATTTAGTTTCAATTTGAAAAACAACGGTTTAGAAACCTAGGTGTAAACTTCAATATTCGACTAGTTAAGAACTGTGTAATTACTGAAAACTTTCACTATATTCATTTTTTATTGTTAGCAATAAAACTTTAGGTATTAAAATCCTTAACCTCAGTAACGCTAATTGTAGTTTAAATCAGCGGTTATTCTATTAGACTAAAGCAGTGTAAGCATGCAGTAGCGCATTAAGTTGTTCAGTAAATCTAAAATGGCAAAAGGATCGGAATGCAACATTTTGGTTGAACCTATGTTTATCCTTTAGGTCACAGACATAGCCGTTTTAGTTCACCTCTTTGGAAATCGATTTATGTCTTACCGCTATTTATTTGTCACTGTATTTTTAGTCATGGGTTTGTCAGCTTGCGCTGGCAGGCATGAGAGGCATCAGGAAGCAGAAAATGAATTTACAACAGAAATTCATTCCGATGGTTCGAAACGCTTCGTTGTCGCAATATTTTATCAGCAGGACAAGGCCGGTGGCGGACGCGGTGAAGGAAAACGCGAAGGTAAAAAAGGCGGTGGCGGCGGTGGCGGCCGTTCTGGACAGGGCCAAACTGGTCGTGGTCGATCTGGCTCACAGGAAGACAGTTCGCAAGTGGATTCTGTGCAGCGTAGTGAAGGCGGATCAGATGAAGAAAAGCGTGAAGCTATAATGGATTTGTTAGAACAGAAACTGGCTGAAACAGAGTATTGTCGACATGGCTTTATTGAGCTGGATTATTCGCAAATGCGCAGCAGAACTGAACTTGTCGGTGAGTGTCAAGAAAGCGCCTCAGAACAAGATAAACAACGTTGGGACTCGTAATCTCAGAAGGTTCATAGTCTAACTTTGTCTTTTATTCAGACGCTTCCATGCTAAATTGCTATTCTTAATAATACCCACAGTGATTGTTTTTGAATAGCAATTGATTATGCCTTGGAGGCAATATGAAATATCTTTTAATAACCCTGTTTATACTCTTTAGTTTTACTGCCAATGCTGAGGATACTAGTATTGATAGCGAAAGTGTTTTAGTGACCGTAATCCTAAAACATCAGCAAGACAAAAGTTTGACTGAATTGCAAGCCATCCAAGATAAAAGCGAATTTTGGCAATCATTTCCCCCTGAAGGAATGAAAATCGAATCTTGGTATGTAGCGATGGGATTAGGGCAGGTAATCACGTTGCGAGTTTCACCTAAAGATCTGCGAACCTTGAACTTGGCAGTAGAAAAATCTGCATGGGGATCTTTTACTACTGAATTTTATCCTACTTATGAATTTCAAGAAATTGCGAAAAATATTAAAGCCAGCAAAGCTAAAACAAAATAGACATCTAACAATTGCGCTAGCCTTGATTGATTAATCGGGGCTAGCTAAACCTTTCTATCATGGAATACAATTTTTCTTGTTCAATGGGTTTAGAAAGATATTCATCCATGCCAGAAGCAATGCATTTTTCTCGCTCATCTGACATGGCGTTTGCAGTCAGGGCAATAATTGGAATTTCGTCTGCGGGGGCCGACATTTGCCGAATATGTTGGGTGGCTTCATAACCATCCATGTTAGGCATCTGACAATCCATTAAAATTAAGGAGTAGTGACGATCAAATTTAATTGCATGTTTCATAATTGATAAAGCTTCGGTGCCATCCTTAACGATGTCGAAATGAATATGTCGCTGTTTTAACATTTCCCCAATAACTACCTGATTAATTTCATTATCCTCAACGATTAAAATTTTCAGGTGGCTCAGATCGCTGACTAAAGGTTTTACTCCTAATGCCCCTGAGATTTGCTCAACATCATCCACCAGGGCAACATTGATGTTAGCTTGGAACTTACTGCCTTTGAGGGGGGTACTTTCAACACTAATATCTCCCCCCATTAACTGACATAACTTGCGTGTGATGGAGAGTCCTAATCCGGTACCGCCAAATTTACGAGTGGTTGAAACATCTGCTTGATTGAAAGGTGAAAAAAGATTGTGCAACTGGACTTTTTCCATTCCAATTCCTGAATCTTCAACCGTAATGGAGAGCTTAGCCCGGTTATCTTCTTGTACCGTCAGATGGCTGGAAATTTTCACATTGCCTTGAGGAGTAAACTTGATGGCATTAGAAAGCAGGTTGGAGCAGATTTGACGCAATCGAGTGGGGTCGGAAATGGCAACAACTTTATTAGTTGCTTCGAAATTTTTAACTAAATCAATCGATTTGTCTTGTGCCCGAGGGATAAATATATCAACACAGTTATTGAGCAACTGATTGACATCTATGGTTACCTCTTCAAGGTTTAATTTATCTGAGTCAATTTTAGTAAAGTCTAAAATATCGCTAATAATGCCAAGTAAAGAGGTAGCACTGTCTTTGGCTAATCCTAAGAATTTTTTTTGCTTAGAATCAAGATGAGAACTTTCCAAAATTTGTAGCATGCCCAGCACGCCGTTAATGGGAGTGCGAATTTCATGGCTCATGTTGGCTAAGAATAAACTGCGAGCTTCGAGGGCTAGAGAGAGTTCTTTATGTCTACTCTCCAGCTGAATTCGATTATTAACTTGGTCAGTAATGTCTTGAAAAGCACCAACGAGCCTGACACATTTACCGTTATCTAGCTCTGCTTTGCCCTTTACTGTTATCCATTTCTCGGTGCCTTTTTGAGTGATGATCTCGAATTCCCCGGAAAAGTGTCCACCACTTGCTATTGCATTGTTAATATATGAAGTAATTCGTTGTTGGTTTTCTCCCACCTTGTAAAACTTCAAGCCTTCTTCTAAAGCAGGTTCATAATCTTGGTCAACTTCGTGAATTTTTTTAGTTACCGCTGACCAAAACAATTTATTTTCAATTAAATCCAGTTCCCATGCTCCAACATCAGCAACCTGCCCCATTTGCTCCAAGATATTCTGTTGTCGAGTCATAGCTTTTTGCTGAGCCTGAAGCAAATCGATCTTTTCGTAACGAGCAATTTCATTGGCGACCCAATGTGAAAGTAGCTCTATAAAATCATGGTCTTCTTGACTAAAGGGAGCTGAACGAGGAGCGCTAGCAGAAAAGTTAATGGTGCCATAACGTCTTCCTTCGACTATCAGCGGAGCACCTATATAACTTTCTAAACCAAAATTTTTGTAACAAGGATGCTGGGCGATTCGGCTCTTCCCTGCATGATAAAAAGACAGCGCATGATTGGTTTCTAGGGTATGCAAACAGTAAGTTTCAGCAACATCGAATGTTGTTCCTGGGAGTAGATCATCGTCTGGGGAAATGGCATACCTAACAGTGTAAATCTCGTCAACAATTTCACTAATAATTCCCAAATCCAAGTGGAATACTTCAGCACCTAGTTTCAATAACGAAACCATTTTTTCAGAATTTGAAAGGGAATTATCTGAGGTGATTTGATACAGCTGTTTTAGATTACGCACCGCAATGTTTGTCCTTCGAAATTTATCTCACTGATAGATCTAAATTAAGCGTTTAATATGAAAATTATAGTTGAATGGGGAATAAATTTACCAGTTGTTAATGGCAAATTAACGTTTTGCCGTTCACGTTTCAAACTCAACCTAATATAAACGTAAGTTGGGAGATTTTAGATCATTTTTCTAGAAAATAATTTTCTTAATTTGTGGGCAAAGAGAATAAAACTATAACATAGTGCTTGATGCAGAGGTACAAGATGGCCTTAACTAAAATAGATATGTTGAAGGATTTTTATAGAGGGGAAAGGCACCAAGGATGAACCCGCAGGCCTTTCATATTCTGCGGGGTTAGGGAAACGCTGGTTAAGTTGACGACAGCGTGATGCGTTTTTCAACGATGATTGGTGTGTCTCGGCGAACAGCAGAGATGCGAACTCGCACTTTTTGAGTATCGCCGGAAATACTTTGATATCTGACCGACTGGTTGCCTTGGATTCGGGTTAAATACATAGTGCTATTGTCCAGCAGTTTAACCCCTTTACTACTGACCACTTCCGCTTTTACATTGTGATAATCAGGGTGGATGTTATAGCTAATGGTAAAGGCTCCTTTCCCGCCCGAGATTGTATCTTCAGTGGAAAGTGTGACTTTCAGTGGCGCGCCTGCTGGTGGCTTAAAGTGTTGCAACATGACTGGGTGTAATTCAGGTGACAGCGGTGGAAACGTTGGAATTTTACTTGTCCCGTAGTCGTGATACTGACAGCTAAAGCTATATGCTGAGAACAATACGCAACAATACCCAAGAAAAAGAGTTAATTTCTTCATTTTAATGCCTAATTTGTCAGTTGAATGTGAGATTTATAAAAACGTGACAGCTGTCATTCGTGTGGATTTCAGCACAGAAAAAAAGGAGCAAATCAGCGTTTCATAAAGGAAGTTTTGGCAGAAAAATAAACTCGATTGCCAAAAGACACGATTATCAAACTAGCAAAATGATCTTGTTGTGGTCAAGTTTTATCGATGAAAAAGCGAACAGCAGCGTTCAAAGTGCCAATTGGTCGCAATAGATAAACCAACGACCGCAAATTGCAAACTAAAAGCATGATCTATTCTTTCTTAGAGCTTTATTATTATGATATAACGTTCTTAGACTTTAAGTTGAAAATTTGTACTAACTAATATTTAAGAGTGGGAATAAAGTTGAACAGAAAAATTACTTTGAGTCGTTATTATCGTGGTGGGTTCCTTTTCTTGTTGATGCTTGCGTTTACATCAACTCAAGCGGCAAGCAATCCAACTTATGATGAAGTGGAATGGATAGAGTTAATGCCCAAGAGTGATCTTGATGCTCTGCTCGATCCCCCTGACTTTCTGGTTGAAATTAAAGACGGCAGTGAGCTTGATTCTGTAGAAGCGTTATCAGGTATGAAACAGAAGAGCGAAAACGCCGAACGATTTGAGCAAGCATTAACATCAACTCGCATCATCCAAAGTTTTGATAAAAAACAGGTCAGAATTCCGGGTTTTATTGTCCCCCTTAGTTCAGATGAACAGCGTCGCGTGGTGGAGTTTTTTATCGTCCCTTATTTTGGCGCTTGTTTACATATGCCGCCCCCGCCACCCAATCAAATGATCCATGGCAGGTTTAAAGAAGGGATCAAAGTGACTCAACTCGATGTCGCCTTTTGGTTTGAGGGTACTATTAATATTGAAACTACCAGTAATGACACCGGAACATCTGCTTACGCGATGACATTGGATAATATTGAAGTTTACGAGTAGTTATTTGGCCGCAAAATCGGTTGGATTTAGGGATCCGTTTTTGATTCTTTCAAGTGAGCGATGGGACAGCCTTGAAAACACCACTATTTGCATTTAATAAAATACTATTAACTTTAGTGGTGTGGGCTGGTTTAGGGCTTTTAGTGGGTCGTTTAGGTGATGCTGCATGGCCATCAATTAGGCCGCTATTTTTTCCTGCGTCTCAGCTATATTTTAGTTCGAATGAGCTTTTGCTAGAAAAATATCAAAATGCAAAAGTGAATCCAATACAATGGCAGTCCCTTTTGCCTGATAAAGAATTAGAATTAATTACTAAATATCAGGGGGATATCCCCCAAGCAAGCGATGATATGAGTTTGCAAATCCTGCGTTCCATTGAAGCCGCTACTGATCCAGAGTACAAAGCCGTTTTACATTCATCCAATACGGTAAGTGATTTTGAATATGACTTTGTTGCTATTTCAGGATTTATCGTTCCCATTGACTTTTACCCAGATAAAACGGTAAAGAACATGTTTCTGGTACCATACTTTGGTGCTTGTTTGCATTTTCCTCCCCCGCCACCCAATCAAATCATTTTTGCTAGCTTAGAGCCTGGTTTTAAGGATTTAAAAATGAACCAAGCTTACACTTTGACTGGGCAATTTACGTTGGGGCTGTTTGAAGATCCCCTAGCCACTTCTGCATACAAATTAGATGTCGTATCGGTTACCGAGTTTAACGAGCAACCTGATGATGTGCGACGCCATTAATTGGTTTAATTCACAAAATCTAAGGTGAGTAACAAGCGCTTTTGATTCGGTTCATAGGCAGGTGAGCGATGCACCACACCAGCAAGCTCATTATCCATCCATGTTTCGCCCTTGAGTAGAGCTACATGACCCGTGCCCATGGATTGTATGTCTGTTTGTTGAGCAAACAATCCTGAAACAGCGTCCTCTAAACCTTTACTGCCGTGACCTAATTTATCTCTGCTTACCTTGTCATGTTCCAACCATTGAGTGCCATTTCCTGCGAAGGTGGTCACTAACCGACACGGCACGTGATCCACATGAAAACGTGGACACATGGGGGCATCAAGTATCCGTAACCGGAAACCGACCTCTTCAAGCTCAAATAGAGTACAAAACATATCTACCAGTTCGGTTGTACTCGCTATGAACGCATCCCCTGTGTTATACAATTTAAGCGCTTCACGAATACTCATACTTATATTCTGAGCGTCAATAAAGGCTGATATATTTAGTGAAGACGTCGTTTCCAGCAGGCTTTCAGCGTCAGCGACTACTGAAGAGGATAACTGGCGTTGCCAGATCGCCATATTGACACTTTGCTTATAAATCTGGGTCAATATATCGACCTCTTTTGAACATACAGAGTGTCGCTCCCAATCATCATAATTGTTGGTAGTTAATACTGTGGCTGCTTGCATGAAAACCTCATTTAATCTGTTTTTAGGGAAAGTTTTAGGCTCCAAAATGGGTTTAGCTGATGGCTTGGTAATCTGCAAAACTAGTTTTTCGGCGCTTCAAGTTCTGAAGGTGTCCAAAGCCCACTAATGCAGCGCCAATAACTGAGGCTACTGCTTCACCCGTTTCACCAAAAACATCATGTCCGAGTGCGCCTGCTAGTACTAAAATTACCAGCCCTATCAACGCAGTAATTAATATAGGCATACTACGTTGGTGAACATAGCCAAACGTAATGGCAAAAATACTGATGGGAACAACCCCATAAAGTAGCCATATATGAAGATGTTCGTCGTCAAGAATCGCAAGGCTAGTTAAGGTTGGTAAAACAAGCAGAATGATGGGAGAGAGCAGGCAATGGATAACACATAACGTAGATAAGGTAATTGCAGAGCGATCCGCAAGGGTGAGTAGTTTATTATTAATCATTTTGATTCCTAGTTAATTTTAATGGTGCTGTCGTCACTGACTCATTCTGCGAAAAATACCATCTTCAAATTTAACGATACTGCGCACCGATATTGGCAATTCAAAGTAAGGGGCCTAACAACCTTATTGATGGTTAATGCCACTTCAATTGATGACGCTTAGGGTTTATTAAGGTTGAGCCTTGTCCAGTTTGAATGCTCCACTGAACTGCTAAATTTTGTAAATTGTTGCTTGAATTTAAAATCGGAAAAGAGACCTGAGTTACCTCATCGGGGCATTCAATTAGGTATAAAATCTCTATGTCACTATGTTCATGTTCACCGGAATGCTCATGGTTGTCAGAAAGCTCGTGGCTGTCGGAATGCTCGTCTTCACCAAACTCAAGGGAACTCTGGGAATAATTCACTTGTGTACAATTGACATCAAATTGGATTAGGTTTTCGAAGTGTTTTTGTTTTTGGTCAAATTGCTCAGCTATCAGTCTTTGTTGCTCATTTTCAGGGCTATGTTCAAAACCAAGTATGTCAGAGGCAGGGAGTACGAATTGTACCTGCCATAAATCATTTTCCTGAGCAATAAATACCGAACCCTGTCCATGGATATGTTGTTGACTATGCACTGCCGCGGTCCAGCTAACAAAGATCAGAATGCCTAAAATAAATGACTTCATTTTTACCCCTTCTCAATTAGGTTTCGTTAATTTGACCCGTTTACACAATACTGGTTGTTTTAAAACTCGGTCAGTGAATGGGACTTTTTACGAATAATAGAGATAATATAACATTACTTTTTAAATTGATATAGTATAACATATCGAACTTATTGAGGTGATCGATAGCCAACAGCTTTGTCGTTGCTATTAACTCACCAATAAGCCCATGCTAATCTTGGCAATTCAGTGATTAAGGCTTTGTCATAAATCTGCATCGACGCATGAATATACTGACTAATAATGAGGTTATCGCCCACCCAAAGCATTATTTTTTGGTTGCAGTAGTCGCCAATTAGAGAAATGCTAACGTTTGGTATTAAAATAGGAATGTTTATGGTTACCCGAAGAGAGTTTAATCGAGGTTTTATCGCGGTTGCATTTAGTGGTCTTGCGACACATTTACAAGGCGGGGAATTAACTCGTTATTTGTCGAATGTATCCGCAGCTTCAGGCAACTTATCCAATTTGCCTTCTGGCCCCGCGGCGCTGGGTAGCTTGGTTCCAGATCCTAAAGGCATTATTGATTTACTCCCTGGGTTTAGCTATCAGCAAATTTCGCATTTCGGTGATCCTATGGATGACGGATTAACTGTGCCCGACAGAGCAGATGGTATGGGCTGTTTTGAATTGGACGATGAGCGAGTGGTGTTGGTGCGTAATCATGAATTGTCGCCGTCAAAATCTGCTAACCAGCTCGCAGATAAAAGTATCCATAGTACAAGGGTGTATGATACTGATTCATCGGGCATTCCTTTGCCAGGGGGAACCAGCAATATTGTCTACAATTTAAAAAAGCGACAAGTCGAATCTCAGTTCATGTCATTGCTAGGTACCATCCGTAATTGTTCTGGTGGCACTACTCCTTGGGGAAGTTGGTTAACCTGCGAAGAATCAGTGGCCACGGCTTCTAATGCAATCAACAAGAATCACGGCTATGTGTTTGAAGTTCCTTCGAGAGCAACAACATTGGTAAAACCAGAACCAATAAAAGCTATGGGACGATTTAATCATGAAGCAGCTTGTGTCGATCCAGTCAGTGGTATTGTTTATCTTACAGAAGATCGACCTGACAGCTTGTTTTATCGATTTGTGCCCAATATCAAAGATGATTTAAAAGCGGGCGGACAATTACAGGCCCTAGTGATAGCTGGAAAGCCCAAATTCGACACTCGAAATTGGCAGCAACCGCAAATGCAAATTAATCAGGATTATGCTTGTCAATGGATAGACCTCGACAACGTCGAAAGTCCCGAAGATGATCTTCGTTTAAGAGGGTTTGCAAGAGGCGCTGCGGTGTTTGCGCGAGGGGAAGGAATTCATTTTGGTGAACAAGAAATGTATTTTTGTTGTACCAGTGGTGGCAAAGCCAAATTAGGGCAAATTATGCGCTACCGGCCTTCACCTGAAAGCAAACATCAAAGTAAGGGAACACAAACCGGCACGCTGACGTTGTTTGTGGAAAGCCCCAACAAAGCGACCTTTAACTTTGGGGATAATTTAGCGGTAGCTCCTAGCGGCCACTTAATAGTGTGTGAAGATCAGTATTCAGATGTTGTCAATAATCACCTCAAAGGGGTCAGTCCGCAAGGTCAAGTTTATGACTTTGCAAAGGTTCGTTGGCAAACTGAACCGGCTGGCGCATGTTTCTCCGCTGATGGTTCTGTGTTGTTTGTAAATCTTTATTCTCCCACCCTCACACTAGCAATAAGAGGACCTTGGGGATCACTCTATGCTTGAGGTTACCAACGTACCCACCAATATTATTACGGGTGCTTTGGGGGTAGGGAAGACCACGTTAATTCAGTCCCTGTTAGAGCATAAACCTAAAGAAGAAAGGTGGGCAGTATTAGTTAATGAATTTGGTGAAGTCGGAGTCGATGCTGCTCTTTTAAATAGCCCTGAAGAAACCGGTGTTTACATTCGAGAAGTGCCAGGAGGATGCATGTGTTGTACTTCAGGACTACCCATGAAAATAACCTTGAATCTGCTGTTGGCTCATGCAAAACCCCATCGTTTAATTATTGAACCAACAGGCCTTGGTCACCCAAAAGAGGTTTTAGCCACACTTACCTCCGAAGATTACAAAGGTGTACTTGATGTTCACGCAACCCTAGGTTTAATTGATGCACGTAAACTAACTCAGCCCCGCTGGCGGGCGCATAAAACCTTTCAAGAGCAGCTGCAAATAGCTGATTACGTGGTGGCAACTAAGTCTGATCTATATAACCATGAATCAAAGCCAATGTTGGTTAAATATTTGGACGAAATAGGGATAACAAACACTCCTGTTGTGTTTTCTAACAAGGGCGTTATTGATCCAAATTTACTTTCAAATAAGTCTCGACATCTACAAAGTGTTTATGTACATCAGCATAATCACGCGGCACATTCAATTCTGAATCCAGGGATAAAAGTCCCCACAAAAGGGTCAATTAAGGTGGAAAACAGTGGAGAAGGTTATTTCGCTTGTGGTTGGGTTTGTGCTCCTGCTGAGCTTTTTGATTATCAACTCATTGTAGATACATTAAGTGGTATAAATGTAGAACGCCTGAAAGCCGTTTTCATTACTCAAGAAGGGGGAGTGGGTTGTAACTTCAGTGATGGAGTATTGCGTTTGACTACTTTGGACAGTGCAAAGGATTCTCGAATTGAATTTCTTACGCAAAATAAATTGCTAGCTGAACAAACCTGCAAAATATTAGAAAGCGCGTTAGGTTTAAGTGCTACTTGAGTAGCGTTATCAATACTATGAAGAAGTACCCATTTAAAACGGGGGGAGTGCATCGTCGTAGTTAAGGCAGTTGGTAACGGTATCGATATTAAGTCAAAAGAAATCGACGAAGATCCTGTTCTTGGCGCATCACATGCAAAATAAATACTTTATTACTCTCAAATTTATAAAATAGTCGACACGGCTTAACGACAATCTAGCGATAGTTTACCGTCGGAATTTCATTTGCTACTTTCCCTGCCTCAGGATAACTTTGTAAATGTTTTATACGTTTAAAAACAGTTTTTACGAGCTTTTTTGCAGCTCGCCAAAAATCGCTATGCTTAAGCATAGCGTTATGGCTTAACTTAAATATCCGCGATTAATCATCTAATTCCCAAGCTGGGAATGGGTCGCTAAGGGTTTTCCAGTAATCTTTTCCTTGGAGTAATTCGGCATCGTTTAATAAGCATTGATCTAAGGCTTGGGTGATGCTGTGTTGGTCTAGGTTTTGACCGATAAACACCAGCTCTTGGCGCATATCTCCAAAAGGTTCCACCCATAACTCGTTAATTGATTTAAGTGATTCATCATCAGTGGGCCATTGTTCCGGTGGCGCGGCTTTCCAGAATAAACCACCAAAACCGTACCTTGCAATTCCACCGGCTTGACTCCATTGGCCTGCGAATTCTGGGCGTGTAGCTAACCAAAAGTATCCTTTTGAGCGAAGTAACTTGCCGTACTCTTCGGTGCTGTGTAGGAACTGGTAGAATTTTTGTGGATGAAAGGGTCTTCTTGCCCCGTAGCTAAAGCTATTTATTCCATATTCTTCCGTTTCTGGAGTATGCTCACCACGTAATTCTTGCAACCAACCAGGCGCTTGCTGTGCTTTATCAAAATCAAATAGCCCTGTACCTAGAATACTATCTACCCTGATGTTGCCGTTACTGATTGGCAGAATATGCGCCTGTGTATTGAGGCTTCGCAAGACCGCTTTTAGTCGTTTTATGTGCTGATCATCAACCAAATCGGTTTTACTAATAAGGATAACATCAGCAAATTCGACTTGATCAACCAGAAGATCTGCGACGCTGCGCTCGTCTTCTTCACCCAAACTTTCACCGGTTTCTTGCAAGTATTTTGCTTCGTCGTAATCTTTTAGAAAATTCACTGCATCTACTACTGTTACCATGGTATCTAGGGTGGCTACATCTGATAAAGAGATGCCATCTTCATCGGTAAAGGTGAAGGTTTCGGCTACCGGTAACGGCTCTGAAATACCCGTTGATTCAATTAGCAAATAATCAAATTTTCCAGTAGCAGCGAGTTTAGTGACTTCAAGCAATAAGTCTTCACGAAGGGTGCAGCATATACAGCCGTTACTCATCTCGACTAATTTTTCATCACTATGATTTAACGAAACGTCACTTTTTAAGATAGATGCATCGATATTGATTTCGCTCATATCATTGACGATGACCGCCACTTTTTTATCTTGGCGATTATTTAAAATATGACTCAGTACGGTGGTTTTTCCTGCGCCAAGAAATCCTGATAACACAGTAACGGGGAGTTTTTGTGGGTTCATATTTACGTCTATTCCGATGTATGAGGTGTTGGAAGTTTGTTTTTTCGTTGTAACTGGTAATTTCGAATATGAGCAAAGGCAATAATGCATGATCCAAAAACGGTCATTGCAACTTCACCATAGTTGCCAAGTAAGTCATGACCTATCAAGGCAGTTAAAATGAGTAGCGTCAGTCCAAATGAAGCAATTAAAAAAACGCGGCCACTGCGATGATGGAAGTAACCCATTATCAGCGCTATGACGCTAATGGGCACAACGGCGAATAGCAGCCAACGGTGGAATAGCGCATCGTTTATGGCGAACAGCCCAGAAAGCGGTGGCATAAGAATGAGCAAAATAGGAAAAAAGAGACAGTGAATGACACACAGTAGCGATAATCCTACCGCTGCTTTATCACTTATTTCTTGAATCTTAGCCATTTACTACTCCTGAGTAATTATTTTTAAGCTTTTGCGAAGCGCACTTATCGCATATGGTATTGAGTTCAATTTGAGATCCTAAAACCGAAAAGCCCGCGGTTTGTGCTTGTTCAGACAGTGCTTTAATCAAGTCGTTTGCCAATTCGACTTTTTTTATACTCTGACAAGATTTACAAATCAGGAAAAGCGGCGGTTGATGTTTCCATGGCCCAAAGGTGGGAGCACAAATAATGTATTTGTTTATGGAATTAAGACGGTGAACTAGCTTCGCTGTTTCTAAAAATTCCAATATACGATAAACCGACATTGCGGTAATAGATGCACCAATTGTCTTTTTGTAGTGATCTGTTAGTTCGTATGCTGAGACAGGTGTGTTTAGTTTGAATAGCACTTCTAATACGTGTTGACGTTTTTCCGTCAACCTACTGCCAGACTCTTCACAAATTAGCCTTGCTACCGAGATCATATTTTTCGTTTCACTAGACTTCATTGTCTTTATTCCTAATCGACTTGTCGCATATTGAGGCCGTCATTTCCTCATCAATAGCAAGGATAAAGTTAGGCTGAACTTGCCATTACGAACCTGCTTGTGTTGAAAACCCCTTAAGACAAATTTTTCCAACGTATAGGATTGCCTTTGATTTCGATACATTATAACATAACTTCCAATAAGTGAAACAATATAACATAACACTGGAGACTGGGATGTATAAAATATCGCGAATTGTGGCACTTGTTAGTGCGCTTATACCGGCGAGCCTAATGGCACAATCGATAGAAGGGGTAGTGAAAAATAGTGATGGGAATGCCGTTTCTGGCGCACTTATTACGGTAGAAGGTACAAATGCAAAAGCGGTTACTAACAGTACCGGACACTTTGCTATTAAAGATTTGAAAGCTGGAGTAAACGAATTTCATATTTCAGCTCCAGGCTTTGCTCATCTTTACCAAGATATTGTGTTAACTGAAGATGGCGTAGAGGCTCTAGCGCTTACCCTTATTCGTTCACCTATTGAAGTCATCGATATTGTTGGCACTCCTATTCATATGTCGGTGATGGAATCAGCTTCACCGGTGAGTGTGCTCTCTGGTGAAACTTTGCGCCGTCAACAAGCTTCAACCTTGGGTGATACCTTAGAAAAACTTCCAGGTGTTCAAACTAATTTTCACGGCAATGTTGCAAGTACACCTATTATTCGCGGTTTGAGCGGCCCACGTGTGTTAATCGCTCAAAATGGGTTAGACGTCAGCGATGTATCTAGAGTCGGCCCAGATCACTCGGTTGCAACTGAAGCCTCAACCTCACAACAAATTGAAGTCCTACGGGGTCCTGCCACACTTTTTTATGGTAGTGGCGCAATTGGTGGTGTGGTTAACGTGGTCGATGGAAGAGTTCCTACTGACAACTCAACCAGAGGTGAATGGTTACTCGAAACCAATTCAGCTGATGAGAAAAAGCTAGCTAGCTTTAATGTTACCACTGGTTATGAGTCATTTGGTTTTTATGCGGATGGTTTTTGGCATGAGACTGAAGACTATGAAGTACCAGTGGAAGCTGAGATAGAGGACGAAGAAGAAGAGCATGATCATGATGAGGAAGAAAGCCATGATTATGAGGTAGAAAACAGCGCGGAAAAGTCAAACGGTTTCACATTAGGTACAAGTTATCTTTTCGATGCGGGTTATGTTGGGATTGCAGTGGAACAGTTTAATCGTGAATACGGTATTCCTGGTCACTCACACGATGGCGACGTTAGCGTTTTTGCTGATTTGGAACAAACTCGTGTTCAATTACTCAGTGAAATTAATGTTCAATCAGAATGGATCAATCAGGTAAATGTGCGCGGGGCCTATACAGACTACAAACATTCTGAAATAGAAAATGATGCTGTGGGAACGTCATTTGAAAATGATACCCATGAAGTAAAAGTTGACGTTCTGCATAATCCTTTTTCGGAATGGAATGGTGGATTTAGTGTGCATTTCAAAAACAGTGATATTTCAGCGGTTGGCGAAGAAGCTTTCACACCGCCTGCTACATCTGAAACTATTGCTCTAGCATTGATGGAAGAAAAACACTTTGGTGATGTGTTACTGCAGTTTGGAGCACGAATTGAGCGTGTAACCATTGATGCTGATGATGTGTTACTGCCTGTTCTTGAGGCCCATGAGCACGAAGAGGAAGAGGAAGATGAGCATGAGCATGACCATGACCACGGTGATGAATCTACCGCTACTCGGGTTTTCGATGCGGCGCATAAATTTACTCCAGTGAGTTTGTCGGCAGGTTTAGTTTGGGATTTCACGCCAGGTTATAACTTGGGGATTTCTGTTTCACGTTCAGAGCGTGCCCCTTCAGCTGCAGAATTACTGTCTTTTGGTGCGCATATTGGAACCAATAGCTATGAAGTTGGCGCTTTATTCGCGTTAGATGATGAAGAAATAGGTTTGACTAATGAAACAATCGACCTTGAAACTGCTAATAACATTGATTTGACACTGCGTAAAACCCAAGGTGATGTGGCATTCGTATTTAACGCTTTCTATAACCAAGTAGACAATTACTACTATCAAACCAATACCGGTCTTTTTGTTGAAAGTAGTCATGACCATGGAGATGAACATGACCATGATGCCGAAGAAGAGGAGCACACTGACGAGTTGCCCGTGTATATATTTGAAACTGATGATGTAGTGCTAAATGGTTTTGAAGTTCAAGTGGCATGGCAGGCAACAGATACATTCAAAGCAACTGTGTTCTCTGATTTTGTTCGTGCTCGTTTAAAAGACGGCGGCAACTTGCCACGCACGTCTCCACTTCGTTTTGGGACTCAATTCGCCTACGTAGATGACAGCTTGACAGCCAACTTAGATGTTACCCGTTATCAAAGCCAAGACCATGTAGCAACGGATGAAACAAGTACCGCTGGCTATACCATGGTTGATGCAAGTGTTTCTTATGATTTACCCGTCTCCAATCAAGACATTATGGTGTATCTAAAAGGCACAAATCTGACTGATACCGAAGCGCGAGTTCACACCTCATTTATAAAAGATATAGCCCCTCGCCCAGGACGTAGTTTCGCTGTGGGTATAAGAGGCAACTTCTAATTCGACAATCACTTTTTACACATTAAGGAATAAACAATGACAAGCACACGCAAACTTTCTCTACTTGCTGCCACTATCGGAGCATTGCTGCTAACCGGTTGCGGCGATGCAGAAACGACCATTATTGAAAAAGAGTCGATTGAAGTGGATGATTCGACTGAAGATGATCATGACCATAGTGATGACGAATATTTAATTGATTCTCTGGGCCGATTAGCGGTATTAACTGCCAACAGCAGTACGGCGATATACGATTTAGATGACGGTAGTGAATTAGATACGTTTTCGCTAACTTATGCATCAAGCACGTTGACCTCTTCTGCAGATTATCGTTATGCGGTCATTGCGAGTCGTTCTGACGACTACGTAGGCTTTATTGACAGCGGTATGTGGCGTGAAGATCATGGCGAGCATTTGCATGACTATGAACAAGGTCCGGCGATGAGTGATTACGAGATCACGGGAAGTCGTCCTACCCACATCATTAAACATGATGGTCAGATGGCTATATTTTTCGACGGTGATGCAGACTCCAGTACCCCTGCATCTGTACAAGTTGTCTCAGACACTGATATTAGTGGTGAAACTAGTGTACTTCCGACCTTGAATTACACCGTAAACATGCATGGTGCAGTTGAGCCAAAAGGTGATTATTTATTATCAACGGTCCGTCGGGATGATGCTGAAAGTACCTCGGTGGCTAAAATACTCCCGGATCAAGTCGCTTTATATCATCTACACGATGATGAATACGAACAAGAGCAAGTGCTAGATGTGTTATGTCCTGATCTGCACGGTGGCGCACAAAATGAAACCTATGCCGTTTTTGGATGCAGTGATGGTGTTTTAATCGCTCATGAACATGACAATGAGTATGAAGCTGAAAAAATTGTCAACATCGACGTTTTAGACAGTTTACGTATAGGTACAATATATGGTCACGAAGAAAGTGATACATTTATTGGCATCGCCGCTGGGCATGACGCAGGTGAGTCTATTCTAATTAAAATAGCCCCTGAAGATAGTGAAATGGAAGCACTAGAATGGCAACCCGAAACGGATGCCAGCCCGGTTGCTTATGGATTTTCCTATGAAGGCGACATGTTTTTAGTGTTAGATAGCCAAGGTTATTTGAATATCCTCAGCGCCCACGACCATGACGGTGAAACTCATTGGGAGCTAGAGCAAAGCTTTGATATTTCTGATGAAGACATTGCCAATATGCCTGATGGTATGAACTTCAGTATGACTGTGGCACAAAATGGAAATTACGTTTATGTGTCTGATCCTATCGCTGAACATGTATTGCAAATTGACTTGGAAACCATTGAAGTGGTTAGTGATATTGAATTGGGGTTCGCAGCCGCCAGTATCTCTTGGTTGGGTGTTGCTGAAGAACACGATCATTAATCATTAAGGGCTTTATTGTGCATAGCCATGGGGAGGCTTCCCTATGGCTATTTTTTGTTTTTTTATGCCATTTTACACCAAAGCGGTCAGCTTAGTTACGCATCTCTAACTATTACTGAGCCGAGGAAAAGTGCCCGTTCATACGCAAAAATCGAGCAACCACTAGGGTCAACAGTGCCCAACCAATTCCCATTAACCAGCCTGCTATCACATCCGTTGGCCAATGCACTCCAAGGTAAACTCTACTCACTCCAATGGAAAACGTTAATATAATTGCGATAACATAGAAGTAGGTTTTTACGCGATTACGTACCGGTAAATACGACAGCATTCCAGCTAATGTAAAGTACACTAACGCTGATAACATAGCGTGTCCGCTGGGAAAACTGCTGGTATAAACATAGCTGCCATGGGGTACTAAGTCAGGGCGGGGACGGGTGATACCATACTTTAATGAAAAGCTCACTAACATTCCTGAAGTTATAGCGACTACTAATAAAGCGGCGATTTTAGGTTTGTTCTCGATGAGTAAGAACAGCGTTACGAACAACGTAAAACTGGTTAAAATAGCCACCCCGCCTAAAGCAGTGATGTCTCTCATCATCTCCTCTACCCATTTGGGTCCAAGGGGATCGGACAAATCTTCCGCGTTTCTAAAGGCAAGGATAATATTCTGATCGATTTGTGGGGTACCCCCCGAGACTGCAAATCCGGCTAATTCATAAAATAGCCAAAGAATAAGAGCAAAAATAAAAAGCAGGACAAACTGCTTGTTGTGAGATTTTTCCATTTTTAACTTTAGCATTTCCCATCTCCTTACCTCGGCCAAAAAAATATTTTCTTCAGCATAAAGTGGTTTTGAACTAAGCCATTACAAACCTTCAGGTTATACGCTATCACGTTTGCGTTAAATTCATCCATTTAGCATGATTATTTAACCGGTTTAAAAAAGTTGGTTTTATATACAAAAACCATTCGTTCTTTCCAATAATCCAATTCACCTATATAACTTATTGATTTTACTTGGTTAAATTTCATATAAGACTAAAGTCGTAGATCCATTTTAGTAGCGGGTAAGTCTATTGGAAGGGTTTTATTGGTATTATACAGCTCACATCAACCGATATATTTTACTGCAAGAGAGAACCAACAATGTCAGCAACTTCTAGAATTCTTTGTCCGACACTTAAAGAACGTGTAATGAGTGCAGAACAAGCCGCTGAATTGATTCCCGCAGGTGCTAATATCGGCATGAGCGGGTTTACAGGTGCGGGTTATCCAAAAGCAGTGCCCAAAGCATTAGCTGAGCGTATTAAAAAATCGAATGCGGAAGGCAATGATCCTTTCCGCATTAGTTTGTGGACCGGTGCATCAACTGCTCCAGAACTAGATGGCGTGTTAGCCGAAGTGGATGGTATCGAAATGCGATTACCTTTCCAAAGTGACCCTATTTGCCGTAGCAAAATTAATAACGGTACAATGGATTATGTGGATTTACATCTTTCTGAGGTGTCACAATATGCCTGGTCTGGCTTTTTGGGCAAAATGAATATTGCGCTGATTGAAGTTGCAGGCATCCGAGAAGACGGCAAGCTAATTCCTTCTTCTTCCATTGGTAATAATAAAACCTGGATAGAACAAGCGGATAAGATCATTTTAGAAGTAAATACCAAACAGAATGCAAAACTTGAAGGTATGCACGATGTTTATTATGGCACTGCATTACCACCAAACCGCAAGCCGATTATGCTTACCGACCCTGCGGACCGAATTGGTGAGTTTTATTTTGAGTGTCCACCTGAAAAAGTCATCGCAGTGGTAGAAACCCATGCAGAGGACCGAAATTCTCCGTTTAAAGAACCGGATGCGGTATCGCAAAAAATAGCCCAGCATATTCTTGATTTTTTCCAGCGCGAAATTGAAGTAGGTCGTTTGCCAAAAGAATTACTACCGATTCAATCTGGTGTGGGTAATATCCCCAACGCCGTATTGGAGGGTTTAGATGCCGGTCCATTTAAAAATCTATCAGCTTTCACTGAAGTGATCCAAGACGGCATGTTGAAAATGCTAAAATCGGGTACCTTGAGTGTGGCATCGGCAACGGCATTTTCGTTGAGCCCTGAAGGACTCAAAGAGTTTGATGACAACATTGACTTGTACCATGACAAAATTATCCTGCGTCAGCAGGATATTAGTAACAATCCAGAATTGGCTCGTCGTTTAGGCATCATCGCCATGAACGGAATGATTGAAGCGGACATCTACGGTAATGTTAATTCTACCCATGTGATGGGCACTCGTATGATGAATGGTATTGGTGGTTCTGGAGATTTTGCCCGTAATGGTTACTTGTCTATTTTCGTATCACCTTCCATCGCCAAAGATGGGGCAATTTCATCTATTGTTCCAATGGTATCCCATGTGGATCACACCGAGCATGATGTGAAAGTGATAGTGACAGAACATGGATTGGCAGATTTACGTGGTTTATCTCCACGCCAGCGAGCCAGAGAAATTATCAATAATTGCGCAGATCCTAGCTATCGACCTGCGTTACAAGATTATTATGAACGCGCTCTACATGCTGGTCGCGGCATGCATACCCCGCATTTGCTCAGTGAGGCCCTTAGCTGGCACGAGCGCTATGAAAACGAAGGACACATGTAAGCCAAATTAGTTTTTAAACAAGATCGTTTAAACAGGGTCGGAGTTAATTGTTTGATTAGCTCCGACCTTTTTTGTTTCTTATCATTTAAGCTGATTGAGTTTTATGTTTATTGTGGATAAATACCAATAAAATAAAGCCAACGAGCACTACTACAGCACCTATAGGGCGACCTAGATTCGGAGAAAGGTTAAAGCCAATTGCCGCTGTCATGATATATGAAATGGTGACCCCGGTAGCAATTACAGCAGGAATACTGGCAATCCAATGGAATGTGCTTCTGTCGAACAAATATTTAGTTGCAAGCCATAATACGCTGGTGGATAGCAGCATGTTTGAGAATGCAAAATAGCGCCAAATCACCGAGAAATCCAATTTAGTCATAAAATAGGCAATGGCTAAAATGGGTATGGCAAGGAGTAAACGATTACGAATGCTCTGCGGGATATTGAATGCATCAACTATGGTGAGTCGCAACGAACGAAACGCGGTGTCGCCAGAGGTAATAGGGAATACGGCAACCGCAACTATTGCCATAATGCCACCAAATATTCCTAAGTAGCTATTCGCAATATGGTTTACCACCAACCCTGGGCCACCCACATCCAGCATGGCTTTAAGTCCTGCATAGCCTTCTGGGAAAGCGGCAATGCCAGCCAAAGCCCACACACAAGCCACAATACCTTCACACATCATTGCACCGTAATACACAGGTCTTACGTATTTTTCATTGGTTAAACAACGAGCCATAATGGGCGCTTGGGTAGAATGGAAACCACTGATTGCGCCACAGGTAATAGTCACAAATAACAAGGGCCAAGTAGGCAAACCTTCTGGATTCGGAGCGAGAAAGTCATGGGCATGGTCGGCTTCAAAATAGGCCAAAAAGTCCCCAGCCATGGGTAGGTGTGGCGCGTCAATAAGTAAGGCGATGGCAATCATCGTTGTCATGACGATCATCAGTAGCCCAAAAATGGGGTAAAACTTAGTGATAATTTTATCGATGGGTAAAAGGGTGGCTAAAAAGTAATAGCCTAAAATTACCAGTACCCAGAAAGTGTTGTTGGCCAAAAATGTATCTTGGAAAACCTCCAGGTTACTAAGTAAGCCTGCAGGGCTCATAATAAACACCACCCCAACAAAGAACAGTAACATTGCCGTGAAAATAAGCATCACCCCTTTAAACAGGATGTTGAAATAATGCCCCGCTATTTCCGGTAAGCTTTTTCCGTCTTCTTTTATGCTCATCACACCAGAGAAATAGTCGTGAACGGCACCACCCAACACATTTCCTAATACAATCCATACCAATGCGACTGGCCCATATAATGCGCCCAGAATAGGACCAAAAATAGGACCGACACCGGCAATATTCAAAAACTGTATTAAAAACGCGCGAACAGGATGGACAGGCACATAGTCGACACCTTCACTAAAACGTGTTTGAGGTGTGGCGACATTGGGATCTATACCAGCTTGTTTTTCAACAAAAGGACTATAAAATTTATAGCCGAGAATCAATATAGAAATACAAATAAAAAAGATGATCATTATTGCGTTTATCTCAGTATAGGGGCTTTCGAAAAAGAGCACGATACTCGCACTCCACCTTTCATTTTTTACAATTTATTGCAGGATAAAATTCGCAGCAGATAGTAACAAAGTCGAACTCAACAAAAAATGGAAAACATGGTTAATTGGAATTTAATTAACTAAAAAGGGCTAACAAATGAAGTGACCCCTTAAAGTTGGACTCATTTCTAAGCGGCAACCAAGGCCTGATTTCGATATTGTATCGGACTCAGGCCTTTCAGTTTCAGCTTAATGCGTTCATTGTTGTAATAATCGATGTATTC